>JALELH010000102.1 GCA_022768865.1 Spirochaetia bacterium | reverse complement strand
TTTGCAAGGACTGCATCAGAAATGCACGGTTCAAACTGAACGCCTTTAAGTTCCCGGAATATTTCCATGGCCTTGTCTATGCCCATAGGCTGCTTGTAAAGGCGCCGGCTTAAAAGGGCATCTAAAACGTCTGCTGCTGCCATGATTCTTGCAAAAAGGGGAATCTCCCTTCCAGAAAGACCGAATGGGTAGCCTGTTCCGTCCCATTTTTCGTGATGGTAAAGGCAGACTTCTTCTGCAATTTTGTTGAATTTGCCGTTTTCTATGGGCGGCAGAACGGAAAGTATCTTTTTGCCTTCATCCGGGTGGCTTTTCATGATTTCAAATTCCTGGGGTATAAACCTGCCGTTTTTGTTCAGGATTCCTTCCGGAATATGGATTTTGCCTATGTCGTGGAGCAGGGCAGCACTGCATAAAAGGTTTATGTTTTCGTCCGTAAGGTCTGCAAGGTATTTTCCCTGTTCCTGCAGTTCCCTTGCAATGATGCCCACATAGGTCTGTGTATGAAGCACATGGTTGCCCGTAAACATATCGTGGCTGCTCAGTATGGTAGAAATGAACTTGATTATTTTAGTCTGGGTTTCCTTAAGTTCAATGTTTTTTTCTGCAAGGGAAATGTTCATGCTGTTGGCGTCGTCTATGTTCTTTATAAGGGCAACAAGGCTTTTGTGGAACTGCTTTGTCATCATTATGGCAAGAAGGTAGGTAAACAGCATTTCTATGGTAAAGCCTATGGAATAGCGTATGAAAAATAAATCCGGGCTGTAGATTTCTCCGGTAAATGGTTCGCACTGTTTTGTAAGCCTGGATTTTATATATAGGGAAGCCAGCTGTATAAAGACACGATGGTTGTGCATCTTTTGCTGAAGTAGAGTGAAGCAAGGAATGGAAATATGCCATAGGATATGTAAATGCCTACGCGGCCGTTTGCTGCAATTATGGAAATTATTGTTGTGCAGGCAAAAAGCCCCAGGTATTTTGACAGGTTTGGCTTTCGGAACAGTCTGAAGATTGAATAGTTTATTATGTAAAGGCTTGTTATCAGTACCTGAATCTTGACAAGATAGTTTATGGGAATTTTCCATGCGCCTGCAATGTTGCCGAGAAAAAGGGCAGCCGGCAGAAAATTCATGCTCAGGTATATAAACTGAACTTTAACATTTATCTGAGAAATATTGCGCTTTAGAAATTCTTCATCAATATCAGATTTACCCATTCCTAAAATTATAGTATGAAAAAATTATAATTCAAGTTTTTTGTTTGATTAAATATTGAAATTAATTTCTATGTTGTTTCCCTTTACTTCAACATGAGTGTCCGCTCCCATTACAAGCGGCATGGCAGGGTCTATGTGTCCTATGTCGCAGTCCATGACTACTGGAACATTCAGGTCTTTTAAAATGTCCGTTACGGCATTGTACTGGTTTACGCCCATCATTTCCTGGCCAAAGGAAGCAAGGGGCCTGCCGATTAAAAATCCTGCGGTGTTGCTGAACCAGGACGCATTTTTTAAGTGCCATATCTGGCGCCTTATTTCCATGGGGTTTCCGTCGCAGCTTTCAAGAACCCAGATTATTTTTTTATTGCCCAGGCATTCCATGAATTCCTTTACACGGTCAAGTTTTGTTCCGCAGAGCAGGGCAAGGACGTCAAGGCATCCTCCTAAAAGAATGCCGTCCATGGAAACTTTATTGCTGCAGTTCTTTTGTAAAGTGCCGCCTGTTCCCCCTGTAAAAACGGAAAGGACTTTTTCTGCCGTCAGGTTGTAGGTAAAGTTTTCAAAGTCCTTTTCCGGTACAATGTCGTCCTGAGGCAGCTGGAACTTTTCATAGCCTTTTACGGATTTTACCCTGCCTTCCAGAAGACCAAAGGCGTCTTTTTCACTCTGTTCCCATTTCTTGCCAAAGCCTGAAATGCACGGACCATAGATTGCCGCAGTGTGGCATATTGTTACTAATGGAAAGATAAAATTGGTGTTGTCGGAATATCCCATAAACCATTTTGCTTTTCCTTTCAGTTTTTCAAAGTCCATGCAGGCTGCAGTTTCGCACATCATTTCTCCGCCGCCTGCAGAAATTATGGCGCTTATGGAATCGTCCAGATAGAAAGATTCAAGTTCCCTGGCGCAGGTTTCCGGGTCTGTTGATATGCCAAGACCGTCGGATTTATATACAGTGTCTCCGGCTTTTACGGAATATCCTTTGCCTTCTATTATTTTTTTTGCAGCGGCAAATTTAGAAATGTATGGCTCAATGGTACAGCCGAAAGACGGTGCAATAACACCGATGCAGCTGCCGGCTTTTATGAATGGAGGTATGTTTATTTTCATATCTGTTACTATACCACGGATTTCAGGGCAAATGTCGGGTTTCATTATAATTTTTTTTAATAGCTAAACGCCGTAGGCAGGTTCAGGAATGAAAAAAAATCTGCACAAACGTAGTGCGGAAGCCCGAATGCAAAATAGCCTTTTCAAGAATTGCTGTGCAATTCTTGAGGCGAAAGTTACGACATATATCGGCTTCTAAAGAACAATTACTTTCGCCCATGGTGCTGCCGAAAGGCGTTTATATTTTTATAAAATAGTATTTTATAATAACCCGGCATTTGACCTGCTAAAAAGACTGATTTATTGCGTTTTTACTAGATTATTAAATGAAAGTGTAATATAATCTGAGGCATTGCACTTCCTGAAACTTACAGTGCAAAAATAAACAAGTGGAGATTACAATGAACAAATCAGAATTAGTTGACAAGATGGCAAAGGAAACAGGCCTTACAAAGAAAGACACAGAAAAGGCTCTTGCAGCTTTTACAACAATTGTTTCTAAGGAGCTTGCAAAGTCAAATGATGTTCAGCTTATTGGTTTCGGTACATTTACAGTAGCAAAAAGAGCAGCACGTGAAGGAATCAATCCTTTGACAAAAGAAAAGATTAAGATTGCTGCTTCCAAGACACCAAAGTTTAAGCCTGGAAAAGCACTTAAGGATCTTGTAAACAAGAAATAATTAGGGCTTAGGGTTTTTGAAGGAGGATTCTGATTGTAATCCTCCTTTTTTATTTTAAATAAATTTTAATATTTTTTTTGATTTTGCTATTGACTAAAAGTGTTCGTTCGTGTAGTATCTAGACACTTACTTGGAGGATTAGCTCAGCTGGTACGAGCGTCTGGTTTACACCCAGAATGTCGGGGGTTCGATCCCCTCATCCTCCACCACGGGACATAGCGCAGCTGGTAGCGCATCTGGTTTGGGACCAGAGGGTCGCAGGTTCGAATCCT
>JALELH010000007.1 GCA_022768865.1 Spirochaetia bacterium | reverse complement strand
GGATAAAGTCATCAACAATGCAATATAATGTAGTTAGGCTGTTTTCAGTCATGGCGTATCCCCCTTTTGTTTTTGTTGGTAACTGAATTTTAAGGGATTACGCCTTTTTTGTAAATTTACCTAAAACTCGAAATTTGACCTATAAAGTCTTTATACCACATTATAAGAATGTGGCAATCTGGATATCCCAGTTCATGAATTACTGCCGAGGTTTTCTTGCCATATTTGATATACAAATCAACAGCTTTTTTTCTTTCTTCGTATGAATACATAAAATCCCCTGGTTTCGGCTAAGCCGAGGTCCAAGAAAACGTACGCACTCTCAATATGCCCTTGCGTGGTTTATTCTACTTTGCACAGCTTTATCAGCAGCATATTTCAAAGCAAAAGAGGGATATTTACTCATCTACCTTGTTGAAAATTCCTACTTCACAGTTTATAGTTATATATAACGGTTCAAGGGAAACTGCAGACATTGAAAAGCTGAAATTATCCGATGCCTTTGAAGTTCCAAAAGCTGATGGTGAATTTGAATGGACTGCAACGCTAGTAAACATCAACAAAGGACATAATGAGCAGCTGCTTGCCAAATGTAAGCCGTTAAATGATTATGCAACTTACATAGAACGCATAAAGTCAAATATAAAACAAGGCTTAAACAAAGAAGAAGCTGTTGACGAAGCAATGGAATATGCCATTAGAAACAACATGCTAAATGGATTTTTCAAAAGCCAGAAAATGGAGGTTTTAAACATGAGTCTTACAGAATTCAATCAGGAAGAATATGACAGAAACCGCTATGACGAAGGCAAGGAAGCCGGAATCCGTGAAGGAAAAGCTTATGGAATAAAGCAGGGCAAACTTGAAGGTTTTATTGAAACAGCAAAAAGTGCCATTGCAATGGGACTTTCTGACGAGCAGATTGTAAAGCTTACAGGGCTTCCCCTTGCGGAAGTTAAGAAAATTGCAGCAGAATAAGGCATTTGTTATCTGCCGCAGTTAAGCAAGTGAATTACGTCAGGTCTTTCCCTTATTTTGTCAGCAGGTAGCTTCCTTTAGGCATTATTATGATTTCTACGCGGCGGTTTTTGGCACGGCCTTCCGGTGTGCTGTTTGTTGCTGCAGGTTTAGTTCCGCCGTAACCCTTAAATGTAAAGAGCTTTTTATTCAGTCCGCTTTCTACAAGGGCATTTACTATGGATTTTGCACGTTCAATGGAAAGGTTCATCTGTCCTTCAGGTTTATTAACGTCTGCAGTGTGGCCTTCTACCAGAATGCTGTAGTCCCCTTCCTGTGTTGCATGCTTTAAGGATTCTGCAATTATGGAAATGCGGCTTTTTTCACTTTCAAGAAGTTCTGCAGAATCTGCAACAAAGCGCAGGTTGTCCATGGTAATCTTGATTCCCGTAGGAATGTCTGCAATGCCAAGATCCGGCACTTTCTTTTCAAGGAAGTATCTTTTAAGGCGGTGGTATGTAATGTAATAGGTTTTGTTCTTATCCGGGACAGAAACCTTGTGTTCAAGCATGTCCTTGTCCAGAAGAAGGACTACTTTTCCGTTTTTTAGCAGTTCAAGGTTTTCCTTTACGGAAGCAATCCTTAAATAATCTTCCATAGATATGACAGGGTCGCAGCGGTTTATGCCGTAAACTTTCTTTACGGAAATCCATAAAGGGTCTTTGCCTGCGCGTCCGTTATAGTCTTCTATTAAGTCGCTGCTGGAATAGTATACAATGCCGTCTTTTTTTGCAGTCTGCACGTTGACCATGTTTTTTTCGTATACAAGGTCCATTTCTTCGTTCCATACTTTAGGGAAAAGGCAAGGATAAACGCGGCTTTTTGTAAATTCACCCTGAACGTCCAGTGTTCCGCGGGCGTCAAGGACAATGCCAGTGTATTTTCTTGAAGAAATGCTGTCTATTGGCTGGCTCTGGGTATAGGGCTTTTCGTGCTTTACAAGGGAAGATGAAATGTTCCTTAAGTCTATGGAATGTTTTGTAAGCAGGTTGCTTCCGCCTTCTGCAAATACGGAAGGCGTTCTGCGGGCGTTGTCTACTATTCTTGTTATGTTTTCAAGTGTTACTGTTCCGTCTAAAATAAGGTCGTTTAATGTTTTGGAATCGTCTACGTAAAGTGAAAGCAGCGGATCCTTGACTAGAATAGGAAGGTTTACTTCTATTTTGCGGACTGAAGTTGCCTTGCCGCTTGGCATGGGGATGCCTGCCTTTTCTACGTCAAGGGAAACGTCTGATGTAAAGGAATTTTTAGTCCAGTTTACATAGCTTGTAGAAGTAATTACGGCGTCTTTCTGGTTTGTGTGGCCGTTTGCAGAGGCAACCATTTCTGCTTCACGCTCAATTTCTTCGTCGGAATAGGGCCTGTATTGCTGCGGCACGTAGGGCTTTTCCATTATGTCCGTAACATCAAAGGTTTCAACATAGGTCTGGGCAAACAATGCCGGCTGAGTTAGTGCTATATAAATTAAAAGTGTCTTTAAGATTTTAGTGTTCATTTCTTCTATTATCGGTTATTTTGAACTTCAGTTAAGAAAAAACGTGTTTGCCTGTTTTATGATTCATAATAGAAATTTACAAAAAAAACATTGAATTTAATGAAATAGGCATTATAATTAAATGGATTTATAATCTGAAAAAAATATAGTTTTTTATAAACCGTTTTTGCGGCGTTTTTTTACAGGAGTTATTATGGCAAAAAAAACAAAGAAATCATCCGTATCAACAATCATGATTTCTACTATTGTTTTAGGCTTGGCGGTTTTTTCCGTTGTTCTGTTCGTTATGATGTCAAGGCTTTTGCATAAAGGCCTTGAAAGCTACTTTCAGGAAGACCTTGAAGGCTATTCCGAACTGTATCTTAAGGAAATAAAGTCGGAACAGGAAAATCTTGTTAAAATTCAGAATAATCTTCTTGGCTCTTTAGATTACATCTATTCTAAGAACAGGTCTTTGCCTGCAAATGATGTTGGTCTTGTTATTGAAAGTGCCAAAAGAAGTTTCAGCATGGAAGATGTTTCCGTTTTTGACAAAGACCTTAATCTGTGTTCTTCCGGTGAATTCGGAAAGAAAGTAGACAAGACAGATATTTTTGAAGCTTCTCTTAAAGGTCAGACAGTCCTTAAGCTTGAAAAAATAGGCCAGGATGTTAAGGTTGTCCGTTCTGTTCCGGTTAAGCACGGCTCAGAAACTGTTGGCGTCCTTGTAAGTACAAAAACCATAACCTCACAGAGCTTTACAGACAAGATGAAGTCTGTTACAGGCTGCGAAAATACTGTTTTTGATGGAACGACACGTGCCTATACATCCCTTTCTGGCATGCGCGGAACGACTATTGCCGATGCCACACCTATTAAAAATGCAGAACAGGGCAAGACCTATACAGGCGTTACTACAATTGGTAATTCTAAATATGTTGTTTATTACTTCCCGTTAAAGGACATGAACGGCAAGTATATCACAACACTCTGGCTCGGAAAGGAACTTGAAGTCATTGATCATGTTTCGGCAATTATCTTTAAGCCTCTTGTAACTGTTACTGTTATTCTTGTTATTGCACTTTTAGCAATTTTCATTTTCATCATCTGGTACAGGCTTATTAAGCCGCTTAACGAAGTTGGCAGCGCAATGCGCAACCTTGCTTCCGGAGAAGCAGACCTTACAATACGCCTTCCTGTTAAGGGCAATGATGAATTTGCAGGCATCTCTCAGAATGTAAATACATTCATCATCATGCTGCAGACAATCATAGAAGAACTTAGCCATGCACAGGCTTCCCTTACGGAAATTGGCCAGAGCCTTGGTGCCAATGCACAGCAGTCTGCAAGTGCTACTGCAGAAATCATGGCAAACATCCAGGGTGTAAGAAAGCAGTCAGAAAACCAGTCAGAAGCAGTTTCCAACACAACCGGAGTCCTTGCAAAGTCTTCCGGCAGCGTAGAAAAGCTTGGCGACCTTGTAGAAAGCCAGTCAGCAGGCATTACGGAATCTTCTGCAGCCATAGAAGAAATGCTCGGAAACATTTCTTCTGTTTCTAATTCTGTGCGCAGGATGGCAGACAGCTTTAACGAACTTGGTGCAACTGTTTCTGACGGCAAGAATAAGCTTGCCAACGTAGACGGCAAGGTAAACGAAATTGCAGAACAGTCTAAGATGCTTATTCAGGCAAACCAGATTATTTCTCAGATTGCATCAGAAACAAACCTTCTTGCCATGAATGCTGCCATTGAAGCTGCCCATGCAGGCAAGGCCGGCGAAGGATTCTCTGTTGTTGCCAACGAAATCCGTAAGCTTGCTGAAACTTCAAGCACACAGTCTAAGAACATTAATGCAGAACTTAAGCAGATTTCTACTTCCATTAAAGACGTTGTTTCTTTGTCTAAGGACAGCCAGTCTGCATTCGGTCAGATTGTTACTCACCTTGATTCTACAGATTCAATCATCCGTGAAATTGACAACGCCATGAGCGAACAGGAAAATGCTTCACGCCAGATTTTCAGTGCCTTAAGCGACATGAGGAACCAGGCAGGCGAAGTTAGCGAAATGTCAAGGGTAGTTAGCGACGGTATTATTGCAGTTTCCAAGGATATGGATTCTGTATCTCAGATTTCATCTATCATTCTTGGAAGTATGGATGAAATGACTGCAGGTGCCAAGGAAATAAGTACAGCATCCCAGAGCGTTGCAGATCTTGCAAGCCAGACAAGAAGCAACATTAACGTTATGCAGGATAAGCTTGGAAAGTTTAAATTCTAGAACAATTAAGGGAACAGGTTTAACCTGATATAGGGCAGCGGTTTAGTTAAAGCCGCTGCCTTTTTTTATTTTGATTTCAGTGATTTTGCAATTTCCTTTGTCTGGCCGTAGGGCACTTTCAGTATCCATGTTTCTTTTGGCGGCGTGCAGCCTTTTATTAAGGCAGGGTTCATTCTTTTTAATTCTTTTAGCGGCACGCCTGATTTTTCTGCAATGGTTTCAAGCTTAATGCTGCCCTTAATCTTTAACTTGCCGAACCTTTCCGGTGCTTTAAGTTCAACGATGTTATCTGCAATGCCAAGTTCCAGTGCGCCGTAATAGTCTGCATTTTCTACGGCTTCCGTAATGGCAATGAGCTTGGGCACATAGTGAATGGACTGTTCAGATAGAAGTTCCAGGTCTGCAAGCATCCAGAAGTCTGCCTTGCTCTGCTTTTTTACACGCTTAACGGCACCTGCACCCATGTTGTATGCGGCAAGGGCAAGTTCCCAGGAGCCGAACATTTTATAGTTGTCCTTAAGCTTTAAAAGTGCTGCATCTGTTTCAAGCCACGGGTCAAGGCGTTCGTCATACCATTCGCTTTTTTTTAGGAAAGGATGCATGCTGTTTTCCATAAACTGCCACATGCCCGTAGCTCCGGATACAGAAACAGCATTGGGCTTGTATTCAGATTCAACTATGGGCAGGTACTGAAGGAACATGGGCAGGTTGTTCTTTTTTAACTGCTGGCGCACATAGGCCCTGTAGCCGGCAGATTCTATAAGGATGTCTGCAAGCCATTTTTTGCCTTCTGCAGAAAGAAAGTAATTTAAAAACTTTTTTGTACGTGCATCATCAAGGCCTGTAAGGCCAATGTCTTTATGCACCGGATCCTTTATTATGTAGCTTTTCCTTGCTGCAGCATTTTTTTCTATTACGGCGTTCCTAAGGTCGTCCAGGTCGTCAATCATAAAGTCTTCAAGGTCAATGTCCTTTGAAGAAACTGAAAAATCTGCGACAGGTTCTGCAAAAAGGGTAAAACTGGAAAATGCAAGAAGTGCAGCGTAAAACTTCGGAAATCTTCTCAAAGCTTTTCACCGTAATAGATGCCGGCCCATTCCCAGCGTCCGTGGATTTCCGGGTCTGCAGGGAAGTTTACTTTTCTGAAATACAGATACCAGACGTTTACGTAGTTGCTCCAGCCTGTTGTCCTTAAATAGGCTTCCGTAGGGGAAGATGAAGAATCAAGTTCTGCACTGTAGCGGATTCTGTTGCCGCGCATAAAGGAACGCATGGAAAAGCTTTCCTGTGCGTTAACGTCTGTTTCTACCTGCCGCCAGGACATGGCAAAGAAATTAACCTTGGATTTATATCTGTCTAAAGCCCTGTAGTTATAGCTTGAAATTCCTTTTTTTACGGCGGCAACAAGGGCGTCTAAAGTTTCAAAAGTCCAGTCCTTGGAAGAATTGGAAAAGTCAATAAGCTGTTTTGTGCTAAGGTAAGCGTTAGGGTAGCCTGAAATCTGCAATGTTGAAGCATCATCCTGATCCAGATACTGTGTAAATGAACGGATAGCCTGCTTCCATTCCCCTTCTTTTTCGTATTCAAGGGCAAGGCGGTAAAAAAGTTCCGTAGTGCTTATGTTGTTGGGAAAGTGGCTTATAAGCTGGTTAAAGTAAGTTATTCTTGCCGCAGGGCTTTCACTGATCTGTATTAAGTGCTGCAGGCACACAAAATGAATGGACTTGCCCTGAACCATAAGGTCGTTGTAGTTGTTGATTATGCGTTCAAAGTAGTATTCTGCAACAGGTTCTGCATCGTTTTCAAGGTAAGCATAGGCAGTCATTAAAAGCCAGTAGGCATTGTAAGGGTCATCCGGGTGCTGTTCCACCCAGTTTGTTAAAAAGCAGGTTAATGAGCCGTAATCCTTTACGGAAAGCATGTTGTTGGCAATCCTGTTTACAACGGCATAGCGTGTTTCGTTTCTTAAGTCCGGTTTGGTAAGCAGGCTTTCCAGCTGGTTCTGTGTAGTTTTATATGATTTAGAAAAAGCATCCGGAAGAATTTTGCCTTTAGCAGAGGGGCTGCAGCTTAAAAAAATTGTTATGGCAAAAATAATTGCCAGTGTTTTTCCGATTTTTTTTAACATGTGGTAGATTTTAGCATACAATTATTGTATTGTAAACGAAAGGACAAATTGATGACTAGCGGGAAAATTTCATTATCAGTATTAAGAAAGCAGGGATTCCTTCTTGGTGCAGGACTAACGATGTTTTTGAATGGAATCATTACCTGTCTTGTAAGGTTCAATTTCATTGATGTTTCTTTAAAACAGATATGGCCTTTGTTTATAATAGTTGCAGGCCTGTGTTTTCTTGGTGCCGACCTTTTTATTTTCAGAAGGCTGAGGACGGCCTATTTTTTCCCTTCCATAATGCTGATTTTTCTTGGCGGTGCATTTTTAGTATTTTCTCTTGATGTTTTTCATGTGTCATTCAGGCAGTTTATTTCTGCCTGCTGGCCTGTTGTTCTTGTAGTATTCGGAATTGTCCTGCTCTTTGTCTACGGAATACAAAGGATAAATAACAAGCAGTTCCCCTATATGCAGGACGATACTCTGGAAGAAGACAACTACTAGGAGAGTTGCTTTTTTGAAAAGACTGAATTCCCTTAATCATGAATGGCTTGCATTCATGGTTATTTTTATATTTTCATTTTTCTCATGCGGAAGCGCACCTTCTTCTAGAACGGAAGTTCCTTCAGAAGAAATGCCCTTTGAAGAAGCAGAAGCCGTTGCCGTAAAAGTGGAAGTCCCCGTAAAAAAATCTTATTTTTCTTCAATCAATAAAAAGGACCTGGAAGCGGTGGAAAACGGGTCTCCGCAAAGCTTAAGGCAGGCATACAATAACCTTCATAAAAGCGTAGAAGAAACCTACACTGATGCAGAACGCACCCTTTTAAACATTATCTGCCTTATTATGGATACGGCATGGACTTCTGAAAATGCAGGTCTTGTTCCGCCAAAAATCCTTAAGCCCGATGCCTATACAGGAATTGCCGAAAGCGTAAGGAACGAAATCTATGATTTAAGTGCTGCTCCTTCAGACTTTTTTTCTTCCCTTCTGCCTGCCCTGGTTATTTTAAAGGCAGACAACATGGCAGAATATTACACCAATGCAGAAATATCACTTTCCAAAGCACTGATTCTGCGCCCGGATTCCGTCATTGCCAACTATACTATGGGAATCCTTTGCTTAAAGACAAACAGGGAACAGGAAGCCCTTAAATACCTTAACGCTGCCAACGGAAAGTTTACGGCAGGCACAAAGGAAATCCTTCTGGCCATAGCCAATGCCTGCTATAAAACACAGCAGCTGGAACTTACCTTGACTGTCTGCGAGCAGCTTTTGTTTAAGTATCCACAGGACACTGCCGTTCTTGATTTATGTGCAAAATCTGCCTATGCCCTTGGAGACTATGATAAGACGGAATCCTACATTGTGCGCATTCTTTTGCTTGAGCCGGATAATGCAGACTATGTTCTTTTCCGTGCCCGCATCCTTATGCAGAAACAGGACTTTATCCGTGCGTCGTCTTTGCTTGACGTCTGTGCCCGCAAAAACCAGACCACAAGGGAATACTATATCTTAAGGACAAGACTTCAGTGTGACTGGAATAAAAACTACAATGCAGCGGCAGAAACTGCTTCTACGGCTCTGGAACTATACCCGGAAGACGTTGACATACTTGTTATTGCTGCGGAAGTAGCATCCCTTACGGGCAAAAGCATTAACGGAAAAACTGCCATGGAAATTGCAGGCAGGGCACTGGAAAAAGACAGTTCTAACCTTAAGGCAAAGGAAATATCCATAAAGGAAATGTATAAAAACGGGGAATACCAGAAAGCCTATGCCTTAAGCAGCAAAATGATTCAGGAAAAGGATATTGCAAATTCCGCATTCTATACACATATTGACGTGTGCCTTGCCCTAAGGCGCACTACGGAAGCATCAGCTATTGCAGGCCGCATTTACGCAGATTCCCCGGATGATGAAGAAGCACAGACTGCCTATATAAAGGTTCTTGCGTCTTCAGGCCAGGTGGCAGCGGCAAACCAGCTTATTGCAAAGCTTCTGCCGGATGCAAACCCTAAGATGAAAAGCTTCCTTTATTATGAAAGGAGTTTTTTACAGGGATCAGAAGACCAGTCCCTTACAGACCTGCGTGCAAGCCTTACTGCAAACCCAAGAAATAAAGATTCACTCTACAGGCTATATAAAATCTATTACGGCAAAAAAGACTGGCGCCGGGCCCAGTATTATTTAAAGCAGGTTGTAGCATTAGACCCGGCCAACAGCATCTACGTGCGCCAGAATGCAGAACTTGAAAAACTCTTAAAGCGTTAAATTCATAAGCACCAAATTATTCTTGCTATTGAACATAATTCGTGATATTTTATATTACTATTTTAAACCAAAATTTAAAAGGTAGGAATTAATATGTTCAATGTACTTTTATTGCAGGCTGCATCACCAGCTCCAGGACCACAGCCAAGCGGATTCGGCATGCTTATGCCGCTCGTTCTCATCGTCGGAATTATGTATCTTTTTATGATTCGTCCTCAGCAGAAAAAGCAGAAGGAAACACAGAAGATGCTTGATGCCCTTAAAAAGGGAGACAAGGTTATTACAATCGGCGGCATCCACGGAACAGTAGCATCAACAAAAGAAAATGTTGTAGTTGTAAAAGTTGACGACAACACAAAGATTGAATTCAATAGAACAGCCATTGCAACAGTAATTGCAGACAAACCTGCTGAAGAACCAAAAGCAGAAAAGAAATCTATCTTTGGTAAAAAAGCAAAAAAAGCTGAAGAAACACCTGCTTCTTCAGAAACTGAGGAAAAATAAATGAACAAAAAAAGTCGTTTAATCACAATTCTTGCTGTGCTTGCAGTATGCTTTGCATTTTTGTGGACAACAATCAGCTGGTATGCACGCACTCCTAAAGAAGATCAGGCTGTTGCACTCAGCACACTTGAACACATTAAGGATTATTCAAGTTTCCAGGCTGCTTCAGACGTAAAGACAATGATTGATGCTGCAAAGGCAGACCCGGAAACACTTGTTCCTGCAGAACAGGACTGGCTTAAAAAACAGGTAAAGAAAAACTACAAGCTGGAAGGCAAAAAGTATTCAGAACCACTTAAGCTTACTGATGCCTTGAATTCTTTCAGCTCAAAGGCAGAACTCCTTAACTTTGTAGAAGGAGTTTACCGCAAGAAGATTCTTAAGAATAAATATTACTATCAGAACTCCGTAAAGCTCGGCCTTGACCTTTCTGGCGGTATGAACGTCATCGTAAAGGCAGACCTTGATGCAGTAATTGCAAACCAGGGAGACACTCCATTTGTAGAAGAACAGCTTAAGGCAGATGCCATGACACAGGCTGTTGAAACACTTTCTAGCCGCATTGACCGTTTCGGCCTTTCTTCTCCTACAATCAGGCAGCAGGGTGAAGACCGCATTTACATTGAACTTCCGGGTTCAGCAGAAGCAGATCAGATCAGTTCAATCATCCAGGGTCGCGGTATCCTTAACTTCCGCCTTGTAGACGACGAAGCTACACAGGCATTTACATCTTACTATTACAGTCATTTAGACAGCACATTTGACAGCAAAGGCCGTTTAATTGATCCTTCCATTATTCCGGAAGACT
>JALELH010000076.1 GCA_022768865.1 Spirochaetia bacterium | reverse complement strand
CTTTCGTACGAAGAAACAAAAAAACTTATTGACGATTTTATTGAATATTACAATAATGAGCGCATTCAGCAGAATCTTGGCTGGAAAACTCCAAACGAGGTTGTTGCTTAAACTGTCCTAAAATTTGGGGTCAGTTCATAGGACAGTTTACCCCCCCCGAATGTTTGTCTAGTAGTTTCTAAGAATTTGTTTATTTGTAATAGAGATAAAAATTATTCTTCCGCAATACGCACATTACAAGTTTTTTTCCAGAAAGAAATGCCGTATTTAATCACTTTCTTGTAGCCCATAAGTTTATATTCCCTGTCGTAATTTTGAGCTACAACCTGATCAAGAGCTTCATCTGCCTTTTGTCCCAAAGTGTCTAAGGTTTTTGCAACTTTAAGTTCTATTACGATGGCAATGTTTCTGCGTGGAGAAGATTCAACAGTAATGTCTGTTCTGCCGTCTCCGTTTTCCCTGTTGCTTTTTGTAAGGTAGTCTTTATGCTTAGTTAAAAGAGCTGTCATAAATCCATGATAAAAAAGTTCCTGTGCATCAAAGTAGCTTATGGTGGACTCTAGCCAGTAATTTATTTCGCTTTGAAGTTCTTCTGCATTGCCGGCAATCAAGGCTTCAAAAAGTTTATTGCTTTCGTTGTCTGGATTTTTTATTTCTTCTCTAAACCAGTCGGAAATTATTCCCCTGTAAATGTAATTGATTTCTTTGTTTGGAATCTTTAAGGTTGCCACACGCATAACGTCGACAGTTTCAATTTTTATAGGCTTTAAATATCCCGTAAGCATAAGCATGTTCCAGATACCGTCTATTTTTGTCTGCACGTCTGCGTAAACGATTTCTTCATGCAGTTCTGCCTTTACAGTCCCGCCGTTTATTAAAGTTTCTATTTTTTGTTTTGTTTCCAGGTCCGCATTCTGAACTAAATCTTTTACTATTGCGTTTGAACTTGTGTTTGACCAGTAAGCCTGACATTCAAAATCTGGAGCTGTGACTGCATCTTTTAAGAATTTAAGAACACTCCATGGATTATATATTTCATCCTTGAAAAACAAATAACCATCATACCATTCTTTTACGTCTTTCATTCTATTGACAAGTTTGTAATAATCAAGCATTGATTTTACTTCAGTTTCTGTAAAACCGAATTGCCTTGTAAAGTTTGTACTTGTTATTGAATGGACGTCAAAATTATTCAATCCTGTAAAAATTGATTCCTTAGAAATACGCAGGCAGCCGGTAAGGCAGGCAAATTCAAGGGAATCGTTTGTTTTTAAAGAAGAACTTAAAGCTGTTCTTATTAAATCTATCATTTCATCATAAAATCCGTTCTGCCATGCATAGTCTAGCGGAACATCGTATTCGTCAATTAAAATTATAACTTTTGTGCCTGTTGCCTTATAAATGCAGTCTGAAAGGAATTTTATTGAAGAGGCATAGTCAAAATCAGTTGCGGTAAAATCAAGTAATGCATTATAACGCTGCTTGTCAGTTTCTGATAAAGCAGGGCTGTTTAAAACTTCTTTATGCCTGCTGTATTCTGCGGCTATAATTTTTTTGTAAGAATCAAAAGCTTTTTCAAAACTTGAAGTGCCAAGCTCTTTTAACGTTAAAAAGATTACAGGATATTTTCCCTGTTCCTTCATGTATTTTTCGCCGGCTTTAGTAATTGCAAGTCCGTCAAAAAGGTATGCGTTGTTTTCTTTTGTTTTTTCAAAAAAACGCTGAATCATCTTCATGTTCAAAGTTTTTCCAAAACGGCGAGGGCGGGTAAAAAGCTGAACTTTTGCAAGATTGTCTATAAGTTCCTTGATAATCAAAGTTTTATCTACAAAGTAGTAGTCTTTGTCTATTATTTCCTTAAAATCTTCTATGCCGATTGGGATTCTTTTTAAGTCAGACATTCTGCGCCTCCGGTGCTATTACCACTTTATAGAGTCTAGCATAAAAGATTAAAAATTGCATTAGGCAATTTTCATTTGCGGATAGCAAGGCAGCGGATAATTTGACTTTTATTAAAGTTTTTATTAAAACCAGATAAAAAAAGGCAGCCCTGTTTATAATTAAACAAAGCTGCCTTTTTTGGGGTCACATGTAAGTCAGATTCTGAATCTAGTTCAGAATGCCATTACTTTTTAACTTCTGAAAGGTCTGCCAAAGAAAGCAATGCAGAACCGTTGTCTTCTGTTGTTACAATAAGTCCGTTTCCTGTAACTGTAACTGGTGTAGCACCATGGACTGCAACGGAACTTTTCATCTTTAAGCTTAAAGACTTGTCGTAGCTTCCGATGTAGTACTTACCGCCGTCTTTGATTACGGCATAATAGTTGCTTCCGTTTGTTACAAGAACAGAATCTTTAGAAAGTTCTTCTTCAGTTTCTTTCTGGATTTCCATAGTAAAGGCATCGATTAAGCAAAGCTTAACGGCACCGGAATTATCTCCGCAGACTGCCATATAGAAAAGGGCAGCGGCAGAACTTTTTGCACCCATTACGGCATTTGTAACTGTATCGATGATAGGGTCGTGTACTTCAAGAACAGTTCTGCCGCGGATAACCTTTACAGGAGATTCCCTAACAACTTCGCCGTTTTTGGCATTGATTTTTACAAGGGTACATAGTTTTTCTTTATCATCAAGAACTTTAAGGCCTAAGATTGTTCCGTCTTTTGCATTCTGGAGCTGGTCTTTTAAAAGTTCGCTCTGGTCTTTTGCAATTTCCTGGCGTTCGTTCTGTGCTTCGTCCTGCTTCTTGTCTGCTTTTTTCTGAAGTTCTTCTGCCTTTTCGTTTGATTCTTCTACTTTGGCCTGCTGTTCTTCTGTTTTCTGCTTTTCTTCTTCTGCTTTTTCTTCTGCCTTTTCAGCTTCTGCCTTAGACTTTTCTGCTTCCTGCTGCTTTACTTCTGCTTCCTGCTGCTTCTGCTTGTCTTTAGGATTTTCCTGAGCTTCTTTTTTTGCAGTATCAGCTTCCTGCTGCTTTTTTTCTGCATTCTGCTTTTTTTCTGCAGCTTCTTTTTCTGCATTTTTCTGAACTTTTTTCTGTTCATCTAAGTTCTTTTTTTCCTGGCTTGCTTCTTTTGCAGCTGTCTGTGCTTTTTCTGATGCTTCGTCTGCTTCACGTTCCTTGATGTCCACCATGTTCTTGCGTTCATCAATGCCTTTGTCGTCTTCTTCCTTCATGGAATTAACAACATTTTTGTCACTGATTACGGAAGTTTCTACAGAAGATAAGCCTCCGTCTGCAAATTCACCAAGCGGAATTACAATCTGCGAATTGCCAGGCCAGTCTGTCCATTTTGTAGAAAGACCGCATTTAGATTCTGTAAGGTTTTTTGTTACGATATCCTTATATTTAGAATTAAATGCTTCCATATTATTGCGGTAAACTGCATTGTAAACTGTAACAAATGTTGCAACTGTTGCAGCGTCATTTTCTGTATAGCCGTAAGCGGCAGAAAGGTAGGCACCGATGATTCTTCTTAAGTTGCGGATGTGGTCAACTGTTGCATTGGAATTGATAATAAAAATATCGGCGTCAAGTTTTCCTGTAGTTTCATCAACGGCATGTATTACTGTATATTTTTCATTGGCACCGATTGTTGCACTCTGGTCAAGTCCCTGCTGGCGGAGTCTGTTGCCAAGTCCGCTACCGATGGCCTTGATTGCTTCGATGGTTTCAATTACGGCATGGGGACCGGAATAGTTTTCAAAAACGATTGTGCCTTCGTCCCCGGTGCTTTTAAGTTCATTTTCGTTGACATCAATTGCAAATGCGTCTGTCAGTGCAAATGCAAAGAATATTAAAATGGATGCAAAAATTTTCTTCATAAAATCCTCCACGATTTTAACCCTTATATTTTATCATTATTTTTTTTTGTTGTCATTTAAAAACTAAAGTTTAGAATCTGCAATTTTCTTCAATACATTAACTGCTTTTTCACGTGTTTCCCTCTGGAACTGGGGGTAAAGCATATAGCCGATTATGTTTTTTCCTTTCTGATAAAAGGCAGGCCTGCCCATAAAGGTGCATATTTCTAAAGTGCTTTCTGCCATGGCATCCAGCAGAACTTTGTCTGACGGCTGGATTTTTTTTGTGTTCATTAAATATTCAAAGGTATTTAAAATCTGACAGTCAGGGTCCCATGCAATTTTACCGCAGCACCTTATAAGAATAAGAAGAAGGCTGGGGTCAGATACGTTTTTCAGCATGGCAATGATTTCGTTACGGCAAAAATAAACCTGGCTTTCTGAGGCAAGTTCAATAAGGCTGGTGGCATAGTCCATGTTTTCTTTAAAATAAAGGCTTTCCCTAAGGCCTCCTGTTGCTTTAACCCTGTTCCACTGGCCGGCCATTTCCTTTATTTCCATATTAAGCAGTGTTAAATATTCTTCTTCCTTTTCCTTTAAGTTTCCTTCCGTAAAGTCTGCAAGCATTTCATTTATTTTGTCCTGTTCTATTGCCTGACCAAATTCGTAGGATGAAGGCATCAGGTTTTCTATTTCTTCTGTTTTAAGTGGTCGTGTTTTATCTTCTATATAAGAAGAACCTTTGCTACCCACGTTAAGCCTTGCCTGGTAAAGTTCCAGTGCCCAGTTGCTGTTGCATAAAACCAGGTAGCCGGAATCTGAAGCAAACAGGTATTTTATGGATTTTTTTGGATCAAACTTTACGCGCCACATGGTATTGCCGTCTTTGTTCATGCAGCATGCCTTTGCTTTACCTGCAAGGACAATTCCCTGGCTGGTTATGGCACCGTAAGTTAGTGCGGCAGTTCCAAGTCCGGAATTAAACTGGGCTAGGATTTGTCCGTTTTTTGCTTTTATCCTTGCAATTTTAGAATCTGTTCCATAGATAAAATAGGCTTCTTTATTTTTTTTGTCTGCAAGGATTTTTACAGGTGCCTGCATGCCAGCGTTTCCCGATGGAATAGTCCATTTGGAAACCGTATTTTCTTTTTCCAATGCAAGAAAACCTGCACTGCCGTCTGTAAAGGAAAGGACAATTCCTTCCTGCATGGAAAGGGCTTCTGCTATCTGGCCTGCAAAAACAATTTCTTCCAAAACCTTTCCGTATGCAGAAATTCTATGGCCTATGGATTTGCCTTCTTTTGTTCTTGCAAAAAATATAATTACGGAACCGTCTTCTAAAAGGGCAGGCTTTATTTTTAAATTTTGTTCTTCCGTATCTATCTGCCAGCGACGGGTGCCCTTTATGCCGTAACAGCTTAAGGTGTTTTTGCCGCGCACAAAGATTCTGCCGTCCTGTGCCTGTATGGGAGCATCAGAAATTACAAAGTCGCATTTAGAAGTCCACAGGTTTAAGCCGCTGGAATTCAATAAAGAAACTTTTGAATCCGTAGAAACAATGCAGACTAAGTCTTCAGAAAAAACAGAAAGGAACTTTTTTAGCCTGAATTTAGCTGAACGCTGCCACAGCAGTTTTCCTTCCTGCGTAAAGCCGTAAAGCTGCTTGCCGTCTCCTGTTGCAATGTAGCCGTAACTTGTGCGCACAGGCTGGCATGTAATTTCGCCGCCGATAACGTTTATGTCTGCCGGCATTACTTTAGCAAAATCAATTTCCTGTTCTACAAAAACTGACTGGCAAAAAAGAGGAAGCAAAATAACGGCTGTAAAAAATACGGCTAGCAGTCTTTTCATTTTTCAAGAATTGCAAGACTTTCTATATGGCCTGTCTGCGGATAAAAATCCAGAAGATAAAGTTTTTCAAGTCTGTAGCCTGCACGCAAAAGGAATTTAACATCCCTTGCATGGGTTGCAATATCGCAGGAAACACTTCTTATATGGGGAATCTCTGATTTCTGCAGCCACTGGCAGACTTCTTTTTCCATGCCGCTTCTTGGCGGATCAATTACAACTGCATCAAAATTGCCGCCTGTTTTAATTACGTTTTCTGCATGATACTTTGTCCATACAGCCCCGGACAGGCCGAAGCTTTCGTGCTTTTTTCCAGCCATGTTCTGTTCTGCAAAAACAAGGGCACTTTTGTTGTGTTCTACCATGGTAACTTTTTCAAAACTGTCTGCAAGAAAAACGCTGAAAGTTCCGCAGCCTGAATACATGTCCAGCACATTCTTTCCTTTTAAGCCGCCTGTTACTAAAGGAATTGCTTTTTCTAAAACATCCAGGTTTGACTGAAAGAACCCCTGAATGTCAAAGTTAAGTTTTTTACCGCAAAGTTCAACCTGGCAAAGGGTAGCTTCGTTTAAGGTTGTTCCTTCGTATCGGGCCTTTATCTGCTTCTGCTTTTTTAGTTTTCTTCCGCCCGGTGTTGTCTTCTGGCGCGGATTGAATTTTTTTGACTGCCTTTCACTTTCCGTGTTTTCCGCAATTACGATTTTATCAAAGCCTTCCGGTATGTTTGAAATGCGGCTTGTTCCAAAAACATGAACCCTGCCTTCCGGACGCTGTTCAAAAGGAACTTCCTTTAAATAATGATTTATTTCTTCTGTTGCACAAGGGCACATTTCAAGTGGAATTATGTCGTTGCTTCTTTTGCCCATAAGTCCGCCGTTATGGAACTGAAACCTGGAACGGTAACCTTTGTCCTGGCCATAGACAACTTCTATTTCAGGTATTTCAATGCCTTCATGCTCAAAGGCATCCTTTAAAATCCCTGAACGCAGTTCACGCTGAAAGGAAGATTCAATATGCTGCATGTTGCATCCGCCGCAATTTGTGTAAAGAGGGCAGAATGGCACTGTTCTTTTTGATGAAGGTTCTATGACATTTATTATTTTGGAATTACAGTAATCCCTTGCTTCGTTTGTAATCTCTACTTCAAGTTTTTCACCGGGTATAGCATAGGGTATAAAGACTTTTTTGCCGTTTATTGAACCTATGCAGTCGCCGCCTGCAACCATTTTTTCTGCTGTAATAATTTCTGACATAGGGGGAATTATACATGGCACTAAAAAAAAAGTCATTACAAATAGAAAGAACCATGTTATAATAAAAACATGAAGTATGAGAATTTTAGCTTGAAAATGTCTGACGGCAATAGCAACGTAATCCACATGTGGACTCCGGAACTTGAACCTGAATTTGTTGTTGTATTAAGCCACGGTATGGCAGAGCATGCCCTGCGCTACGAAGAACTTGCATCTTTTATCTGCGAAAACAGCGGTGCAATTGTAATAGAAGACCACCGCGGCCACGGCAAAACCGCAGAACTTAATAAAATGAATCTGGGCGTTATAGGAAATATAAGCTATAAACGCTGTGCAGAAGATATTCATGAAGAAATTGTATTTGCAAAAAATAAGTTTCCGGGTTCCAAAATAATTTTAATAGGCCACAGTTTTGGTTCTTTCCTTGCGCAGTATAATATTGAAAACTACGGCAAGGAAATTGACAAGGCAATTTTGCTTGGAACGGCTGGTCCAAGGCCTTTGACCATTGCAGCTGCTAAAGTTTTTGGTTTTATTGTTTCTGCTTTTACAGGAAGAAGCAATAACAGCAGCCTGCTTAACAGTATTACTTTTGGAGCAAACAATGCCAGAATTAAAAATCCAAAAACAGACAGCGACTGGATTTCTTCTGATGCTGTTTCTGTGGACATTTACAAAATGGATAAAATGTGCGGCTTTGTATGCTCAAGCGGTTTTATGCTGAACCTTTACCGCCTGCTTGGAAACATTCATAAAAAAAGGAATATGAAAAAAATTCCTAAGGAACTGCCAGTTAAGGTTATGGCAGGCACCGATGACCCTGTAGGCCTTTACGGAAAATCAGTAAGCAATCTTGCGGCAATTTACTGCAAAAACGGAATAAGGGATTTGTCTTTAAAACTATACAGCGGCGCCCGCCACGAACTTTTAAGTGACAAATGCCGCTACGATGTTATAAATGAAATTATTTCTTTCTGTAAGAAGTGAAGGACGAAAGTAATGGTTCTTTAGATGCCGGTACCTGCAATAACTTTCATCCCAAGAATTGCCGGCGAAAGCACTTGATTTCCTAAAAGACTGTAACTTTTGTAACTTTCGCCACCAGAACTTTTTCAAAGTTCTGGTAAAACAATTTGTAATTGACAGGATAGGCTGAATAGCATAATTGTTCTTTAGATGCCGGAAGTTTTTTACAAAATAGACACTGAAACAAGTTCAGGGTGGACATTTTTTTACTTTTCTTCTGCTGTTTTTCTTACCGCCCTTCTTGGCCTTGGCTTTTTCTTCAGCTGAATGCCTAAATCTACAAGGACTTTCCTGACTGCAAAATCAAGTTCAGTGCGCTGGGGGTTCATTGGCAGAACAAAGTTCCTGCATATTGCCCATGTGCGCTTGTAAAGTTCCGCTGCAGAACTTGATTTCTTTTCTTTTTCCCAGTCCGTAAGCTGGGCAACAAAATCCTTTAAAATATAGTAAAGCCTTTCGCCAAGCTTGCTTTCCGGGTTTTCCTTTACCAGTGCATCCAGCTGTTCAAGGCTTTCCATATACTGTTTTGCGTAAGTTTTATTTTCCTGCATCAGGTTTGTTGCGGCAGGCTGAAGGTAAATGTATAAATCCGTATCAAGGGCGGCAGAAACAATATCCCTGGAATGACCGCTGTTGATGATTTTCAAAAGTTCTTCCGTAAGCCTTGATGGCGAAACAGGTGAAAGCAGGGCAGAAGATTCAAGAATCTTTTTTTTAAGTTTGCGCGGGAGTTTGCAGCCTGTAGTTGCGCCATATTTTACGGCACGCAGCATGCGCACAGGGTCTTCTATAAAAATCCTGTCTAAAGGAATTACTGGAGTTACAACTCCTTTTTTTATGTCCTTAATGCCGTCTACATAGTCAATTACATGTTCTTTAAGGGGGTCATAGTAAAGGGCGTTTAGCGTAAAGTCTCGGCGCATTACGTCTTCGTCCATGGAACCAAAAGCATTGCCTACAGAACCATCGCAGATGGAGCGGAAGGTGCTTACTTCAAAAATCTTTTCTCCGAAGAAAACATGAACAAGGCGGAACCTTTTGCCGATTATGCGTGAATTCCTGAATATCTTTTTAATTCTACTTGGCGTTGCATCCGTAACAATGTCAAAATCCTTAGGCTTTCTGTTGCCTATAAGGTCCCGCACGGCACCACCTACGATATATGAATCAAAACCGTTTTCCTTTAACTGGTTAATAATGTAAAGCGCATCGCTGTCGATGGCAGAAAGGGGAATCTTATGTTCTTCTTTTGTATAAACTACTGCTTTTTTTACAGGACGCCCCTTTTCGTCCGTTCCGTATCTGACTAACACAATGGGAAATATTCTATTTATTTACAGTAATTTTGTCTATAATTATGCTTACTTCTTCTATAAGAATTCCAGTGTATTTTTCAATGTTTTCTATCACATAATGCTGCAATCTGTGGATTTCTCCGGTTAACTGACGCCCGAAAGGAACATCAATGGTAATAATCAGCCTGTAGCCGCGGTTGTTTGTCTTGATGGAAAGTTTTTTTATGCGTATGTCCTTTGAAAATTCACTTACGCAGTGCATGGCCATCTGGCTTAAGGCCGCTTCTGATATTTCAATCCTGCCTTTTTTGCTGAACTCAGGCGTTACGATGGATTTTTCAAGAGTTGACTGTTTTTTGTTCCCGAAAAGGCTGAAAAACTTAAACTTTGCAGAACTTTTGTCTGCAAAATCCTTCATGGAATCGTGGAAAATCTGGGAATAGCTTTTCTTAACTTCTATGGCAGGAACAGGAATAACGTGCTTGCCTTCTATCTGGCGGCTTCTTATGGCTTTTTCAAGTTCTTCCCTTGTTGCAATGTCTTCTATTTTAATGATTTTAGAAGGCAAGGGAATCTGAAGGCGCGATGTTATCTTCTGAACCATTTTTTCGCTTGTGCCGATTATTAAAAGCTTTTTTATTTTATTTGCCTGCAGGGCTTTTGCAACCTGATCCCTGTGGGCTTTGTCGTCAAAAAGGGCAATGCGGACGGCCCCCATATAGGTCTTTTCATGCTTTGCCGTGCGTCCTGCAACAATTTTATCATTCTGAATTAAAAGGCCGTCATCAATAATGGCTTCTATGCCGTTTTCCTGAGCAATAAGTTTGGCACGGAAACTTTTACCTGTTCCGCTTTCCCCTACAAGGGCAAAAACCGTCATACCGTGACCTAAAACACGCGAAAAAATACTCATACAATAATTATAATATGGAAAGACGAAAATTGCAAAAAGCCGGTGATTAATTTATTGTAAAAATGGGCAATCTGCCATTATTTCTTCAGGCAGTCCAAGAGGGTTTGCCGGAAAAGTTAGTTTAAAAGCGTGTAAAAAGAACATTTTATCCTTTAGTTTTATTCCGCCGTAGGCAGTGTCTCCTAAAAGAGGGTGAGCGTGGAAAGCAGACTGAGCCCTTATCTGATGCTTGCGTCCTGTTTCTATATCAAATGAAACAACATTGCATTTTATTCCCTGAATTTCTGTTTTTTTTATAAAACGCGCACAGGTTATGGCATTTTTGCCGCTTGTGCCGCCGCAGATTACAGTTCCGTATTTTGTGCTGCTGCTTTCCGGAACATAAATCAGGTCTTCGTATTTTTCTTCTTTATTTATGTAATCACCCTGAGTAATGCCCATATATTGTTTTTTTATGGAATGATTTTTTATGTTTTCCGTAAACCATTTTGCACCTTCTGTACTCTGGGAAAATGCAACAAGTCCGCTTGTCCACCGGTCTATTCTGTGCAGTGGGCCTGGCCTGAAAGAGATGGAAGTTCCTTTTTTGCCATTAAAGTCTTCTTCTATTAGATCACACAGGCAGAAAGGACAGTCTTTTGCAGGCTGAACGTTTACGCCGGCAGGTTTATTTACTATTAGGATGTGTTCATTGCGGAAAACCGTAATCTGTTCAAGGCTGAACGGGAAAACCTTTTTTGCTTTACTTTCGTTTTCGGTTGCAGAAGTTTCATCTTTATGAAGTAAAAATGCAGCAACCTGAATCACGTCATTTTCCTGAACCTTATATTCAGCAGAAGTTTTTTTGCCGTTTACTTTTATCAGGCCTTTCCTTATAAGGGGGAATATATTATTCTGAACTTTTTCTGCCTCAAAAATACGCAGCACCACCTTGTTAAGCCTGCGGTCTGAATCATCCCTTGCAGCAGTAAAATCCTTAAAGTCCATAAAACCATAATGCAACACTTAAAGAAACTTGTAAAGGCGTCTATTTTATAAATGCTATGTTAATTTAAGTTTCTTATGGAACAAATTTGCATTATATTGTATAATTCGGCTATGAATTTTAAAGGTCAGCTTCATTTGCTATTTACACAACCAACTTTTATTGCCTGCGTTTTCAGCTGTCTTTCGGCACAGTTTCTAAAAACACTTATAAAGCTTTTTTCCGGCAAGGTTCACAGTTTAAGTGAACTTCTTGAACTTTTATTCTGGCGCACGGGCAGCATGCCTTCAAGCCATTCTGCGCTTGTAACAACTTTATGCACGATGATTGCCTTTAATTCCGGCCTGGACAGTGATCTTTTCATTCTTTCCCTGGGATTTTTTCTTGTTACAATAAGAGACGCCGTTGGTGTCCGCCGTGCAAGCGGACTTCAGGCAGCCCTTTTAAACAGGGTCGGCAGGTCTCTGGCAGAAAAAGGAATCATCAATTTTAAACCGATAAAAGAAGTGCAGGGACATACTCCGGCAGAAGTTCTTATGGGCGTTCTTCTTGGCCTGGCAATAGGACTTGCATTCAGTGTGTTAAAGTAAATGAAGTTTAACAAAACCGCATTAATTTCCCTTGCCGTTATTTTTGTTACAATTGTTCTCTCCGTTACATTAAGGGCAGTGCCTGTTTCAAGAATATGGAATAATTATTCCGTAGCCTATGTAGAAAAAACTTTACCGGAAGAAACTGTCCTTTCTTATTTCAACAAATATTCAATAGAAAACATCATCAGCCTTGGCGGACAAAGAATCCCATTTGTTTCAGACTTTACTCCGGTCCTGCCGCAAAGGGAATCAACTTATTTAAAGGACCGCCTTTTATATTTTTTTGACTTGTCAGACAACTACAGCCTTTATTATATTCCTAAAAAAAGTGATTCTGCCTGCGTAAAGGCACTGGAAGAAATCGTAAAGAACACAAATACCCCATGCGGAATAGACGGCAAACAGCAGTATCCATGGCTTGTTCCCCTTATTGTCTTTATAGTTTTCTGCATGCTTTTAAATTTTTCCGGAAACAAAAAAGCCTTTGCATGTTCTTCTTTTCCAGTCCTTATGCTTTCATTTTCACAGGTGTTTTATCCTGTAGCAGCGGCGGCAATTTTATATATGCTTTCCTGCTACCTTGCTTCAAGAATCTGGGGAAGAAGAAAGGCCATGACTGTTTTAAAGAAAAGCATTTATGTAATCATTCCTATTGTCGTTTCGGTTCTTTCCATAATGATTCTTTCCGTGTATTGTGCGGTCTTAATTCTTTTATGCTGTACTTCTTCTGTCTGTGCTTTGATTCTTCTGGACACATATGAAAAGTTCATCAATTCTAAATCTTCATTTAAATTTGTAAAAATCTTCGGCGCTCCGCAAATGCCTTTAATGCATCAGAAAACGGCAACACATACTTTGCTATGCCTGGTGCCGCTGTTTATCCTTCTCGTTGTTTTTCTGCTTTCCAGCAGGATTTCAAGAAATTCAGAAAATGACATTGCAATTCCCGTGCCTGTAAAAAGCCAGTATGTAAGCCAGGAAGAAAAAAAGCTTCCAGTTCTAAAAGATTTATACAGCTGGTTCTGGAAGGCAAAATCCTATCCTTTCAGGAATTTAAATTCTGCAGAAGAAAGTTCAGAGCCGGAAGAAGGGCAGGCAATTACAGTTCCGCACTACGAATTCAACGGCGACAAAATCGTAGAATCAAAAGTTTTAGTAATGACTTACAATGAAGACTTCAGGCAGAAAGTTGATAAAGAAATTGACGGCCTTGAATACAATGCAGTTGAAAAGCTGATAAAAAAACAGGGCAGCGATGTATCTGTAGTCTATAGAAACAGCGGCGAATCACGGGGGCAGACAGACGGGCTTGGATTGATTTTAATTCTTGTCTGTATTTTTGTTCCTGTATTTCTGCTGCTTGTATATGTGTTAAAATCAGGCAGGAAATTCAGATGAAAGCAATAAATAATTTTGTTTCTCCAGACCATCCTATGTTTGAAACTTCAGTCCGTTCTTTTTTGCCGGAAACAATTATTGTTCCCTTTTGTCAGGCAGACGGAATTGAATACCAGTGTTCCATGGAAAAAGGAGATACAGTTAAAGAAGGGCAGACTATAGCTTCCCCAAGGGGAATAATTTCAGCAAACGGTGCCTGCATTCATTCTTCTGTTCCGGGAACAATTACGGACATTGTGCAATGCACGCTTCCGGACGGAACCTTATACTATGGTGCTAAAATAAAGACTAGCGGAGAATTTACATACCTTGGCAAAAAACAGAAAGAAGCCGCATGGAATATTTTTTCTTCTGCAACTTTACTTGAAGAATTTAAATCAAAGGGAGTCATAAATACTTTTTCCGGAAAACCTGTTTCCCTGGCAACTGAAATAAAAAACTGCTCCTTAAAAAAATACAGGTTTGTCGTAGTGCGCATGTTTGACGAAGACCCGAGCCGCTATACCGATTCTTTTATTGCATCCCGCTGCACGGCCAAAGTCATAGAAGGTGCCAGAATTGCAGCAAAGGCTTTTGAAGCAGAAGGCATTGCCTTCGTTATTCCAAAGAAAGCAGACTTTACAATCAATAAAGATTTGCTTGCAGACAATGCCTATGTAATTGCCACTGCGGATAATTCTAAATATCCTTCAGGAAACATCCGCAGCCTTTTGCGCCAGATAAGAAAGATTGCTAAAATACCGGAATACGAAAACTTTTCTTCCGTAAACCACAAATGCCTTTTTCTTGATCCTGAAACATGTCTTTCCTTATATGAAACAATTGTAACCGGTGTTCCTGTAGTTGAGCGATATGTACACGTTACGGGTACCTGCTTAAAATCTGCCGGCATGTTTAAAGTGCGCATTGGAACAACAATAAAGGATCTGGCAGAGCAGTGCGGCGGTTTTAACGAAAGTCCTGCAAAAATCGTTATAAACGGTTTGATCAAGGGAAACGAAGTTTCAGGCCTGGACATTCCAGTAACACAGAACGTAAAGTCCATAGAATTCCTTTCTTCTAAGGAACTGGGCGTTCATAGATCTACTGCATGTATAAGATGCGGACACTGCCGTGCCATATGCCCTGAACACCTGGTGCCTGATCTGCTTTATAAGATGGCTTTAGAAAAATACATTCTGCCAAAGGACATAAGTGCAACAGCCATGATCTGCAGCGAATGTGCCCTTTGCAACAGCGTGTGTCCGGCACGCCTTGCACTATGCCAGACAATTTCCTTACTGAAAAACAAAAAAACAACAGGAGAAGAAAATGCTTAATTTTGAACTTAAGAAATCCTGCAGGAAAATCAACCTTAATCCTTTCCATTTTGCAAGCTGGTCTCTGGAAACCGTTTCTGCAGTAACCATAGCATTGCTTCTTATTCAGGTTATTATGCTTGCTGTAACAAAAAGCTATGCTTCCATTGTTGTGCTTGCTGCATCCCTTGCTGCATCCGTTCTTTCTGAAATAGTTCATAAAGCTTTTCTTTCTAAAGACACTCGCATCAAATGGAGGATTTCTGTAATACAGGGCCTGCTTACAGGCTTGCTTCTGCCTGCTGCATATAATCCTGCTGCCGTATTTATTGTTGTATTTTTAACAATGACTGTTTTCCGCTGGGCTTTCGGTGAATTTGCAGAATCCTGGGCAAACCTTGTTGCAGTATGCGTCATAGTTTTATATTTTTTAAACTCTTCATGCTTTCCGCCATGCGCCCTTACATCTGCAGATTTACAGACAAGGAATTCGGCACTTGTTTTAATACAGAACGGAAGTATAGTTCCCCTTGCCAGTGACAGTTCCATTACGGAGTTTTTAAATAAAACAATTTTTAAGATTGTTGGCATTTCAATTCCGGACGGATACGTAAGCCTTTTATGGGATAACGGTTCTGCAATTCCTGCATTCAGGTTTAACCTGATTACTTTGTTTTCTTCTCTGGTTTTATTTTCCTTTGACTTTATAGACTTTATAATCCCTGCACTTTTTATTTTTGTATACGGACTTCTTGTGCGCTTTATAAGCCCCCTTATTTTAGGCGGAATCCCAATGCAGGGAGACATTATCCTTGCACTTCTTACAAGCGGCACGCTATTTTCTACGCTCTTTATCCTGCAGTGGTATGGAACAACGCCAATCAATTTATCAGGCAAAATCATTTACGGCATTTTATCCGGCATAGTAGGCTTTTCTATAATCGGCTTTGGACTTTCTTCTATAGGCTATGTATTTACAGTTGCCGTAATGAATTTAATTTCACCGTGCATTCAGATTTTTGAAGACAAAAAGAAGTTTGCCAAAATCAGGCACAAAGTTGTTCCGCGCCTTATAAAGATGAAGGAGTATGACAATGCTTAACGACGAACTGGAAGAATACACAGAAAACGAATTAAAGCAGGAATCTGCAAAAAAACTTTTCTATAAAAAGCTTGCAATTAAGGCCGGCATATTCTGCGGAATGCTTACAGTGTTTTTCGGCATTCTGATTACGGCTGCTTACTTTGGCAGAAAGTCATGGAGAACAGGCCTAAGGATAGAAATAGAAAAAGTTTTTGCACAGAATTCTTTTACGGAATATTCCGTAGGGGAAAACGTAAAATTAAATTCTACGCTGGCAGTAAACTGTTCTGTATATAAGGCAGAATCAGTAGAAAAAAAAGACTTTGATGCCTATGCACTTATTATCCGCATGCCGACTTTATATGGACCTGTTGGTTCTGTTTATGTCTATGAAACAAAAAAATCACAGGCACAGTTTATAGGCTTTGCACAGATAAAGGGCGCAATAAATCAGTCTGTTCAGAACGCTGCATTGAATTCTCAGGTAAAATACTGGGGGCAGAAAATACCAAAGATAATTGCAACAGCAGATAGGGAAGGCAAAAATGAAAAAAAATGAACTTTATGTTTACCTGGCACTTTCACTCGCCATTTTAATTCCTCTTCCCGGAAGATTTGCCTACGGCGTAATAACCGTACTGACACTTTATATTTTAACATTGCTCGGCATTCTGTTCAGGAAGCTTTCTTCCATGTTTTTTGAATATGGCATTCACTGCATTTTAATTACTGCCATGCTTATTTCTACATCAGTTCTGCTAAGGCAGGTTTTAATTTTAATCTGTCCGTACATGGCGTTTATTATGGGAATTAACTTTTACGTAAGTGCATTCAGTGCCTTTGTTATGGGCAACCTTTACAGGCAGACTGTTATTCCTGTAAAAGATTCCATTAAAATTGGAGTAGCAAAATGCAGTGCATTCGGTGCTTTTGCCCTTATTTTCTTTTTAATAAGGGATGTATTCGGCTATGGCACAATAACGCTCCCCGGCACAGACGGATTAAACGAAGTTACCTTATTTGAATTTAATTCAGTTTCTTTTATTGGCAGCTTTTTTGCTTCCATTCCAGGAGCAGTAATCCTGCTTGCCGTTCTTATTTCTTCAATTGCAAGTTTAATGAAGCATTTTGAAATTATAGCCACAGCAAGAACAGAAGAAGGAGCAGGCAATGATTAATACAATTCTTTATTATGTCTTTTTCAGTTCCGTTGTTCTTGTATATGGAATCGGAATTCAGCGCAGCGTAACACTGAGCAAAAAGAAGCACGACCTTCTGCTTAAGGCAGTAAAAATGCTTATATGCGTTTCTTCAACTTCTGCCTTATCTTACATGCTGGTTTACTGGCTGCTTGTTCCCCTTGATCTGGCAGAACTTTACCCCTTTGTCGTAATTTTATTTTTCCTTGCCATTTCTGTTTTTATAGAAGCCATAATACGCATAACGGCAAAAATCAGTGCAGTAGAATCCGGCGTAGCCATAATCTTTATTTTTATTGCACTTACAGAATCCACATCTTTCAGCGAATGCGTATTTATTTCTGTAACGGCAGTAATTTCTTTTTTTGCAATCATTCCGTTTATAATTGCCATCGGCAGAAGAAACGACCTGAACGGCAGAAAGCAGGAATATGAAAAAACAGGATTCCTGCTTGTAAGCATTGCCATCATAATGCTCATGCTTCTTTCATGGAATGTAACATGGCTTAACAAAGGAGTCCTATTGTGATTTTTACAATTTTCATGATGATACTTTTTCTGATTGCAATGTCTCTTGTATTTACCTTTATTTTTGAATTCCTTGTTCCGTCTTTAAGGGCACAGAACATTCCATTTAATAAACCTATTTTTTCTGAAAGCGAAATAAGGGTACGGCCGTCCCTTATGGAAACATTTACAAAACCAAGGGAAGCTAAAGCTGCCGTAATGTGTTCTGCCGGTAAAACATGTGCACCTCTGCGTTTTGAATACGACGGACCAAAATCCTGCGCACTATATTATTCACTTTTTGACACGGAACATGACTGTAAATTTGCATGCATCGGTTTCGGCGACTGCACAAAAGTCTGCACAAGAAAAGCCATTCATATAGAAAACAACACTGCCGTTGTAAGCACACTTTGCAATGGCTGTGGCAAATGCGTTGAAGCATGTCCGAAGGGAATCATAAAGCTTGTTCCCATGGCAACTAAAAAAGGAGTCTTCTGTTCTGCAAAGTTTACGGAAAAAACACAATGCTCTGATAACCTTAAGGAAACAGACATTAACTATGGAACTAAAGACTTCAAATTATTAAGAAAATTGTATAAACTTCTTTTTAAGGAAATTTCTTAATAATTAAAGGTGCCATGTAAATGAGTCAGCTTAACGTTTGCCTCCATCTTTCTGCTGACATTTCTTCCGGTAAGGACACAAACCTGCTGGAAGAAAACTATCAGAAAGTCTTTAAAAATGCATTAACATTCTTGTACTCTCATCCGGATTTCTATTTATCCATTGCATTTACAGGCTCCCAGCTTGACTATTACGAACGCAGGCACCCAGAATCCATAGAACTTCTAAAAGACCTGCTTTCCAGACGCCAGATAGAAATCATCGGCGGCGGCTACTACGCACCTGTGTTTCCTTTAATTTACCCCAGCGACAGGGCAGGCCAGATAGAAAAA
>JALELH010000062.1 GCA_022768865.1 Spirochaetia bacterium | reverse complement strand
ATAATCCTGACACCAGTTTTTATTCAGCAGGCAATGACGGATTTCTTGTAAAGTGGTCATCAGACGGCATGGGCGAACACTATCAGGTTTCAGACCTGCAGGTTCAGAAAGTTGCAAGGAACCCGGTTTCAGGTGATGTAGCAGTCTACGAAACAGACGGAATTTCAGTTCACCGTGTAACAGTAATTGACCCCCGCACCTTTGCAAAAAGATTTTCCAAAAGGTTTTCAGATTCAATATCGGCCATATCATTTTCTGCCAAAGGAAACTTCCTTTTTGTAGGTACAAACGCAATTAACGGCTGCTATATTCTAAATGCACGCACAGGCAATGTTTCAAAAAAAATCAATGACGTGCCGGGAATTATTTCCATGGCTAGAACTGGTGCATCAGAAAAAAAGGCAGTCCTGTATTCCAGAACCGGTGCCATCATTTACTATAACATGCAGTCTCATAAAGCAGAAAAGAAGTTTTCTACAGTTCCTGCTTTAGAGCAGCCTATGATTTTCGGTAAGGGAAAGCTTAACAACAGGCTTTTTGCCGGCATAAAGGAAAACACTGTTTACATAGTTGACGCTGCAGACGGAAAAACTTTAGCAACCTACCCTGCAAATAAGGGTTTTATCTTTGCATCCGAATACGACAGCGGAGACAAGCAGGGACTTTATTTTACTGCAGAATCAAACAGGACATGGTCACTGCAGCTTATAAACGCAGAAAGCCTAAAAAAGCTTTTGCAGGGTTTCAATGCCACTTCCCCTTTAATCGTAAAAAACTTTACGGGACTAAAAAGCCGCGATACCTTCACCTGTGCATCAAAAAATGCTGGTTCCATAATGCTCGGAACACAGTCAGGAAACATCTATTCCATGACTGATATTCCGGAATCTGAACTTTACAGCCTTTTTGCAATTACGGAAAACATGTATCAGAAAATATATGACGTTGATGCAAGCGGCAGTGAATTCTATTTCCTTACAGGCAGCAGCATTTATAAAACGTCCTTTGATTCAAGGACAATGGCAAGAATCGGAAGCAACCCTAACCACAGCAATTTTATAAAGACAGAAGACAAAATCATCCTGTGGTCACGCAATACGGCAAAAACAGTTCAGCAGCTTTCTTTAGACGGAACTGAAACCATGGAATCTTTATTCAATCCTTCCAACCAGATAAGGACTTTAAGGGTTTCAGGCAGCAGGATAATTTATGTTGCAGGAACAAATTCCGTATATATTTACAATACTGAAACTAAAACAAATAAGGAAGTTTACAGAGGAACTTCAATTCAGGATGCAGCATTAATAGATGAAAATACACTTTACGTTGCAAAAACCAGATCCGGCAAAGGAGACAGTTCCCTAATAAACGTAAATCTTGAAACCGGAGAAACTGTTCCCCTTAAGTTTAACGGCGATGTTGCCTTTTCCCTCAGCTATGAACCAAAATCAGAGAATTCAAGCCTTTACGGCATAAGCATAAACTCTTCAAACAACGGAACTAAAACAGAAGTCTTTTCCTATAATCCTAAAAACAGCATGCAGTCTACGCTGTTCAGCCTGACGGCAGAAGACAACACGGCATTTACATCCATAAAGCTGCCGTATATCTTTACAAACATCGGCAAAAATACTGTCCGTGCATGCAACACAGGCACAAGAAAGACAACGGTTTACAAAAGGTCTGCATCCATGCCTGTAAAAGCCGCTTCTTCCGGAACAAAGGTTGTAGTCCTTAACAGAAACGGAAGCATTTCATGGTATAATGCAGGTTCCCAGGCAATCATTGCAGACTGGGTGCTTACAACAGACGGCCAGTGGTTTGATTTAATCAACTAATACCAGGCCGGATGTCGAGTAAAAATAACTGTTTCCTTTATATAAAAATAAACGCCTCTCGGCAGAACCACGGCGAAAGAAAATGCTTTTTAGAGGCCGGAACCTGCTATAACTTTCGCCTCAAGAATTGCACAGCAATTCTTGTAAAGGCTATTTTGCAATCAGGCTTCCGCACTTCGTTTGTGCAGATTTTTTTTCATTCCTGAACCTGCCTACGGCGTTTATTTGCAATTAATAATACATTACTCTTAAAATCGACATTCGACCTGCTATATATTACTTGCATCCCCTGAAGATTGCTTCGTTGTAAACTTCAAGGTATTTTTCTGCAGCTTCGTCCCAGCCGAAAGTTTTCTTCATGCCTGTCTGCTGCATTTTCTTAATATGTTCCTTTTTATTGTAATAAGCCCACACTGCCCATCCGCATGTGTCGTAAATTGCACGCGGTGTCAGCTGTTCAAATACAAAGCCAGTTCCGTCACCTGTTTCCTGATTGTAGTTTTCTACAGTATCTGCAAGTCCGCCTGTTTTTCTTACGATAGGCAAAGTTCCATAAAGCATGGAATAAATCTGGTTCAGGCCGCAAGGTTCGTATTTTGAAGGCATAAGGAAAAAGTCAGAGCCCGCTTCAATAAGGTGGCTCAAGGCATCATCATAGCCTATATAGGCACGGAAATTCGGAAGCTTAGACTGAAGGTTCAGAATCTCGTTTTCGCACCAGGATTCTCCGCTGCCAAGGACAACAACCTGTACTTTCATGTCATTGCAAATCTGATAGATGGAACCATAAGACGGTGCAAAAATCTCTGCAATGCCCTTCTGGTCTGCAAGGCGGGTAACAATGCCAATAACAGGAATGTCAGGATTTACTTCCAGTCCCATGCGCTTCTGAAGATCTTCCTTGCACACTGCCTTGCCCTTCATATTCTTAGCAGAATAATTGGCAGGAATCTTCTTGTCTACTTCAGGGTTCCACTGCTTCAAGTCTGCACCGTTAAGAATGCCGCGGACAACGTCGCCGCGCACCCTTAAAAGGCCGTCCATGCCAAAACCGCCTTCCATAGTCTGGATTTCCTTTGCATAAGTCGGGGAAACAGTAGTAATCATGTCTGCAGAAGAAATGCCTGCCTGCAGAAAGTTAATTCCGCCGTTATGCTCAAAGCCGGCACCGTAGTAAAGTCCCCAGTCAATGCCAAGTGATGTAAAGGATTCCTTAGAATACTGTCCCTGATAGCCCTGGTTGTGGATTGTAAGGACAGATGCAGTCTTTTCAAAACCGCAGTAACGGCACACGTGCTTTAAAATAGCAGGAGCAAGGCATGCAGACCAGTCGTGGCAGTGAATGATATCAGGATACCAGCCAAGCTTGCGGCAAAGCTGGAAGGCGCCGTGGTTAAGAACTGCAAAACGATAAGGGTTATCGTGGAAGTCCGTTTCTCCCGGAACACCGTAAATGCCGTCGCGGCCAAAGCATTGTTCGTGGTCAATGAAATAAACGGAAAGCTTATCACAGCCCGGCATGGTTGTAGTATAGACGGCAGACCATGTTTCCCCCTGACCTGCAGCAATAGCCATAGGGCCTTCAAGCAAAGTAAGCCTGCTTCTGTCTATTTTATAATACCTTGGCAGAACGATTTTAACGTCATGACCCATCTTTGTAAGCTGAATTGCAAGGGCACTTACCATGTCGGCAAGGCCGCCGGTCTTTGCAAAAGGAACTGCTTCTGCCGTTACCATTAAAATTTTCATAGGGAACTCCTTTATCAGGTTATTTTTTAAGGTCAGCCATTGCTTTTACAAAGGCTTCTTTAGAATTCTTTATTGAATCTGCACTTACGCAGTAAGCCATCCTTATCCAGCCCTTGCCGCCAAAGCCGCTGCCAGGTGCCGTAAGGATAAGGTATTTCTTAAGGTAGTCACAGAAAGCCATGTCGTCGCCGTTAAAGCAGTCAGGTGCCTTGCACCACATATAGAAAGCTCCTTCCGGCACAATGTGTTCAATTCCCGCTGCATCAAGAACTTCCATTACCATGTTGCGCCTTGTTTCATAAAGGCTGTAGTCAACCTTAGCATTCCATGTTTCGGCAACAACACGCTGGAAGAATGCAGGTGCATTTACATAGCCTAAGACACGGGTTGTAAAAATACAGGCTGCAACAACTTCATCCTTGTCCGGGCATGCAGGATTAACGCAGATGTAGCCGATTCTTTCGCCAGGCAGGCTCAGGTTCTTTGCAAATGAAGTTACCACAATGGCACTGTCGTAAAGCGGGAAAGCACCCGGAACTTCCTTGCCGTCGTAAACAATGGCACGGTATGGCTCGTCACAGATAAGGTACGGCTTTCTGCCGCATTTTTCTGCATGTTCTTCAAGCAAGGCAGCAAGGGCCTTGATTTCTTCTTTTGTATAGACGCGGCCTGTAGGGTTATTAGGGCTGTTTATTAAAACTGCAGCAGTCCTTTCATTTAATGCAGACTTTATGGCATCAAGGTCAAGGCTGAAGTCATCCTTTGTCTTGACTTCTACAAGGACGCCGCCGTGATTCTTAACATAATGCTTGTATTCCGTAAAATAAGGAGCCGGAACTATTACATTGTCTCCGTCGTTGATAATGGCCTTAATAAGCGCATTAAGGGCACCTGCAGCCCCTACGGACATTACAACGCAGTCGCCCGTAACCTTTACGCCCTGCTCAAGGCTTGTCTTTTCTGCCATGGCATCTCGGCAAAAAGCAAAGCCTGCATTAGGCATGTAGCCGTGGAAATTCTTTTCACGGCACTTTGCCAGGTTTCTTTCCATGGATTCCTTAACATCTGCAGGCGGTTCAAGGTCCGGATTTCCGATGCTGAAATCAAATACTTTATCATTTCCATACTGTGCCTTAAGCTTGATTCCTTCTTCAAACATTTTGCGGATTACGCCGGCACCTTTGCTTGTCATTGTTTCTTTTATGTTTTTTGAAATTGGCATATTCATGCTCCAGGATTAATAAATATATGCCCTCCATGCAAAAGCAGGTTAAGCACAGGAATATTATAGCACAGCAATGTGAATAATAAAATGAAAATTTGCAGGAACTTATTAATTTTACTGATATTGAATAAATGCTAAAATGATTCGGGAAAAAAAAGACCTTTGCATTTGCAAAGGCTCTATATGGAGAGTGTAGGATTCGAACCTACGAAGGAAAACCAACAGATTTACAGTCTGCCCCCTTTGACCACTCGGGAAACTCTCCATTTCCCTATTGGGATAAGCCGCCGCAGGGATTCGGACCCAGGACCTCGAGATTACAAATCACGCGCTCTACCAGCTGAGCTACAGCGGCTTGTTTTTTTATCAACTTTGCTTTAGTACGTCGTTGATGTTTGATACTATATAGGTTCTTACAAAAAGTGTCAATAGGAATATTAAAAAATTTGCAAAAAAAGACAAAGTTTTTTACACCCAAGGGCGAATGCAAGTTTATAAAATAATAAAACTTGTAACTATTCAGCACTAGAATCCGAAACAGGTTTCAGGGGAACCGGTAAAGGCAAGCCTTATTGCTTCAAAGGCATTGACTCCGTGCTTTCTGGCAG
>JALELH010000036.1 GCA_022768865.1 Spirochaetia bacterium | reverse complement strand
ACGTCCTGTGCCAAACTTAAGGTTTATGTCTCCTGCAACAAAAAAAGACATGGAACTTTGCCTTGACTATGCAGTAGACCAGTGCAATTGCCCGGTTGTAATCAGGTGGCCCAAGGCAAGCTGCCCTACAGAAACAGAAAGTTTTGCAAGGCCCGTAGAATAAGGCAGGGGTGTTTTTATTCCCTTTGATGAAGTTGCACCTGCTGTTGCAGTTCAGTATACGGAAACAAAAATCAGGCGCATGAAAAAAATGCTTCTTGTATGCACAGGAAGCATTTTTGTAGAAACCTTAACTGCCGCACGCTCATTGCTTATGGACGGAATTTTAGCAGACATTTATTCCCTGAGGTTTATAAAACCTTTTGACAATAATTATTTTGCTGAACTTGCTTCAAAATACGATCTGGTTTTATTTGTAGAAGACGGAATAAAACTTGGCGGCATTTCAGAATTTATTGATGGAATGCTGAACAAAAATCCGGACTTCAAAAAAGTAAAGACAAAGGTCCTTGCTTTCCCGGATACTTTTGTTCCCAACGGAAACAGAAGCCAGATACTTGAATCTGCAGGACTTTCACCGGAAATAATCTGCGCAGAAGCAAAAGGAAGTTTAAAATAAGCCACGCAGAAGGAATATCAAATGAAAAAACTGATTCTTAAAGATAAGGTAATAACTACAGAAAACCCGGCATTTGTAATGGCAATTGTAAATGCAACGCCGGACAGCTTTTATTCAGAAAGCCGCGGCAGCATAGACCGTGCTTTAAAAATGATAGATGAAGGTGCAGACCTTCTTGACATCGGCGGCGAATCTACAAGACCTGGTTCTGCATACGTAGAAGAAGCAGAAGAAATACAACGTGTAGTTCCCCTTGTAAAGGAAATAAGAAAACACAGCAGCATACCTATTTCCATCGACACAAGAAAATCGGCAGTAATGAAAGCCGCCTTTGAAGAAGGTGCAGATATTTTAAACGATGTTTCTGCCTTAGAAGACGATAGTGCCATGGCAGATTTCTGTGCAGAAAAAAAGATTCCCGTAATTTTAATGCACAAAAGGGGAATCCCTGACAGCATGCAGAACAACACGGAATATGGAAATGTCTTTGAAGAAGTAAGTTCCTATCTTGAACAGCGTGCTGACTATGCAATGAGCTGCGGAATAGAAAAAGAAAAAATCATTGTAGACCCTGGTGTAGGCTTTGGAAAAAATCTTAATGGCAACATTCAGCTTATAAAAAACTGCGGAAAACTTTGCGGCGGCAAGTATCCTGTCTTAATGGCACTTTCAAGAAAAACCTGTATCGGTCAGATGACGGGAAAAGACGTTGACGGCAGGCTTTACGGGACTTTGGCTGCAGATTTAATTTCTGTCTTAAACGGTGCTTTCATGGTGCGTGTTCATGACTGTGCTCCTTGCGTGGATACTTTTGCTGTGTTAAAATCTTTCCTATAAAATATGAATCAGTTTGCAATACTATTAAAAATATACGACGGAATAAGGCCCTTACTGGACATTGGAATTCTTACATTTCTTCTTTATAAAGTCTGGGGGATTATAGCCCAGACCAATGCGGTGCAGCTGCTTAAGTCTGCCATCATTGTTGTAATTGCCTATGCCGTAACCTACATTTTCCAGCTAAAAACCATGATGTGGATATTTTCCGTTCTTGCACCTGGTCTTGTCCTTGTCTTTGCCATTGTCTTTCAGCCGGAACTTAGAAAAGTATTCCTTAAGCTTGGTCAGGGCAGATGGTTTACCTTTGGTTCCAGATCAAAGCATACTTATGTAGATTCCGTTTTAATTGCTGCAGACCTTCTTTCTAAGCAGAGAAGGGGAATGCTTGTATGTTTTATGCGTCATACAAAAGTTGATAACATTCTTGAAACAGGAACTACCCTGAATGCAGATTTGTCTTCCAATCTTTTAGTAACAATTTTTGCCTATAATACGCCTCTGCATGACGGAGCCTGTTTTGTAAAGGGAAATAAAATCCTTGCTGCAGGATGCTTTCTTCCTGTAAGTGAACAATACGACATTAAAAAAACTTTCGGCACAAGGCACAGGGCAGCCCTGGGGTTAAGTGAAGTTTCGGACTGCGTAACTTTAATTGTCAGTGAAGAAACAGGTGCCTTTTCTTTAGCTTATGATTCAAAACTTCATTACGATTTAAGTGCTGAGCAGGTAACAAAGATTCTTGAACGTCAGCTAGAAATTACACCGGACCAGCAGATAATAGAGGATACTATTGATGAACACAAAACGCTTACTGGAAAAACTGATAAATAAATGGCCTGTAAAAGCATCCTGCTTTGTCATCGCCTGCTTTGTATATTTTTTTCATCAGGTTTCCCTGCTTGAAACAAGAACTTTCAGTGTTCCCCTTGAAGTACGCTCAGAAGGAAACATGATTCCTGTAAGCGGCCTTGAAAAAGAAAAATACATAAAGGTAAAAGTCAGGACAAGAAAGGAACAGATTTCCCTAATTTCTGAAAGTGATTTCTTTGCCTACGTAGACATTTCGTCAAGAACAAAAGAAGGCAGCTGGACATTTCCTGTTACAGTAGGCACTTCAGAAAAAGTTATAGAACTGGATTTAGACCCGCTGGAAATTACGGCAAGCCCGGATAACTTAAAGTTTGACATTCAGAAAAAGGCAATAAAGCAGGTGCCTGTAATTTCAAAAGTTTACGGAACGCCTGCCCACGGATACAAGGCACTTTCCGTTCAGCTGGATCCGTCCCATGTTTTTCTGGCAGGACCTCAGTTTATGCTTGATGAAATTAATTCAGTTCAGGCTGGTTCAATAAACATAGAAAATTCTGAAATCCCTGTTTCTAAAGTCATTAAGGTAGTCAATACCAATGCCTACATTTCTATACTAGACAATCCAAGCATTAAGGCACAGGTGCCCGTTGTGCCGGAAGAAATGGTAAAGGAACTTAACGACGTAGAAGTTAAATTAAATTCCCTGGCAGAAGATTTTGCCATTACCAGCGAAGCTAAAAAAGTTAATCTTATTATAGAAGGCAGCGTAATCGATATAGAAAAGTTCCGCACAAAAAGCCTGAGCGTTTATTCAGACCTTTCTTTCATTACGGAACCGGGTGTTTACAAGGTGCCAGTCATAGTAGAACTTTCGCCGGCCTATACGCTGGATTACTGTTCCCTGGAAGAAGTTGAAATTACAGTTGTCAAAAAAGAAGACATAGTTACCGATGATAATAGTAAGCAGGAAGAACAGCCTGCCGGAGACTCTTTATGATTTTTGGCATAGGCTGCGACATTGTAAAGGTTTCAAGGCTTGAAAAATGGGTTCAGAATGAAGAATCTTACATAAACAGGTTTTTTAATGAAAAGGAAAAAATAGCAGAAGGCATTTCCTTTCAGAGAAAATGCGAATCCTATGCCGGCAAGTTTGCTGCAAAAGAAGCCTTTTCAAAGGCACTTGGCACGGGAATTTCCGGCTTTTGCCTGAAGGATGTTTACCTTGTAAAGGATAAAAAAGGCAAGCCTGAATTCTTTGTAACAGGCGATGCAGAAAAAATAGTAGAAGAAAAA
>JALELH010000035.1 GCA_022768865.1 Spirochaetia bacterium | reverse complement strand
GTGGAACTCAGGGCCAGGAAAGCGACATAGCAATCCAGGCAAAGGAAATCGGACGCCTTAAGAAACTGAGCATCAAATACCTTTCACAGCAGACAGGCAAAAAAGAAGAAGAAATTGCAGCCGACATGGAACGCGACTTTTACATGCCTGCTGAAGATGCAAAAAATTACGGCATTATTGATCACATCATGAATAGTGCAAAAAAAGGAGTTAAATAATGGCCAGACTCGGTAGATCCAGCCAGCCGGTATGTGCTTTCTGCGGACATCCAGCAAGCGACAACAGACGCGTTGTTCGTTCCCCGGATGACCAGATTTGCATCTGCGAACATTGTATTGCAACATGCCAGACAATCCTAAACGAAGAAGCTCATAATCTGGCTCCTATAAACATGGAAAACATCCCTACCCCAAAAGAATTCAAGGAATTCCTTGACCAGTATGTAATCGGGCAGGACTATGCAAAAAAAGTTCTTTCTGTAGCAGTTTACAACCACTACAAGCAGCTTTCAATTCCAAAGGCAAAGCAAATTGAAGACGGAATCAAGATTGAAAAGTCAAACATTCTTCTTCTTGGACCTACAGGTTCTGGGAAAACGCTTCTTGCACGCACTTTAGCACAGAAGCTCAATGTTCCTTTTGCCATTGCAGATGCAACAACACTTACAGAAGCAGGCTACGTTGGAGAAGACGTAGAAAACGTTCTTCTTAAACTTATTAACGCCGCAGACGGTGACATTGCAGCAGCAGAACGCGGAATCATTTTTATTGATGAAATTGATAAAATCGGACGCAAGAGCGAAAATACATCAATTACACGCGATGTTTCAGGAGAAGGCGTTCAGCAGGCGCTTCTTAAGATTCTTGAAGGAACAAAGGCTTCTGTTCCACCACAGGGCGGAAGAAAGCATCCAAACCAGGAAATGCTTGAAATTGATACAACAAACATTCTTTTCATCTGTGGCGGAGCATTCGTTGGCCTGGACAAAATCATTGAACAGCGCCTGTCTACAGCTTCCATCGGTTTTGGTGCAGAAGGCACACACCGCACAAGCGAAGAACGCATGGAACTTTTAAGCCAGGTTACATCAGACGACCTTGTAAAGTTCGGCCTTATTCCGGAACTTATAGGACGCCTGCCAATGACAACTTCACTTAAGGAACTTAACAAGGAAGACCTTAAAAGAATTCTTGTTGAACCTAAAAATGCCATTACAAAGCAGTTTCAGGCAAGCTTTGCCATTGACGATGTGGACCTTTCGTTTGACGATGAAGCAATTGACCAGATTGCAGAAGTTGCCATAAAGAGCAAGACTGGTGCACGTGGTTTACGTGCTATTGTAGAACATATTCTTCTTGACCTTATGTTTGAAGTTCCAAGCGTAAAGGGCAAGAAAAAGCTTGTAATTACAAAAGAAATTGTTGAACAGAAGGAAATCCCTGCTGCAGAAACACTTCTTATAGACCAGAAGACTGCCTAAGCTGTTGCTCTGGCATAAAAAAGCCCCTGAGTTTTCTCAGGGGCTTTTTTATGCCTAACTCTAGTCTTTTTTGCTTAATTCATAGACATCCTTAATTATTTTTACGGTTTCTTCAGCTGCCTTTTCCCAGGAAAAACGTTTTGACCATTCAATGCCTGAAGCAACAAGTTTATTCCTCAGTTTTTCATCCGTAACAAGCTGTTCAATGCAGTCTGCCATGTTTTCTATGTTGTCGCTGTCAAAATAAAGCACATTGTTTCCTGCAACTTCTGGCAGGGCCCCGGCTTTAGCACATGCAACAGGAATGCCCGTAGCCATTGCTTCAAGGACGGGCAGCCCTACACCTTCGTTTACTGAAGGGAAAATGCACATCTCTGCATTGCGGTAAAGTTCCGGAAAGCCGTCCCGCGGGAAAAACCCCGTTAAGAAGATTTCACTTGCGGCACTGGATTCAAAGGCGGCCTTCTGAACTTCTTCTGCATAATCCCCTTCTTCTCCGGCTAAGACAAGCCTGTGCGGCAGGCCTGTCTTTTCCTTAAACCGTGTAAATGCCTTTATAAGTTCCACGTGCTTTTTATCCGGACTCTGCATCCTGCTGCCGTAAATGATGTAAGGCTTTTTTATGGCAAAAGGCTTTATGTCTGCAAAGTCAGTCTGTTCTATTTTAGAATCAGGATAAAACATGCTGTGGTCTATGCCGTTATGGACTATTTCTATTTTGCTGCACTTAACGCCGCAGCGGACAATGTCCTTTTTTACATACATGCTGGAAGCAATAATGCAGTCCATGGAAGAAAGGCCCTTTATAATGCCCTTGCGCTCAAAATAAGTACATTCCGCAAGCACGTTGCTTAAAATAGAATTTACAACGGCAATGGAATGTGCCTTTGCTTTTGGCGGAATCATACGGCTGCCGTCTGTATAAAAAACAATGTCGTAGCCGTTTTTGCGGCAGAACCTGTCTGCCTTTTTTATGTGCCACCTGCGCTCTGCAGCTGCACTGTCCTTTATGCTTATTCCATTATAATTAAAGGCCCTGTTTGAAATATATGTGTAGCGGTCTGCTTCCGGACCAAAAAGTTCTATTTGACCGCCTTCTGTATCCGGAAGGCATTTTAAAAGAGACAAAAGATAAGAGCCCAGGCCGGATTTTCCATGCTCAAGCCCAAAGGTATCAACACCAGTTTTCATAAAGATTATTATACCTTTATATCTGCTTAAATGCAATTTTTGACTACAGCGAGCGGGCCAGACGAATGCCGCTGTACGCGTTACGGGAGCTAGGCTCAAGCTGGCTTCTGTAGCCGAAATTGCAATGAGTTTCAGGGTTATCATAACAGCCGCCGCGCCTGACTTTTTTAGTTCCTGTCAAAGCACCTGTTGCAGGCGTGCTGCCGTCTATGGCTTCTGAATACCAGTCCCAGCACCATTCGAAAACGTTGCCGCTCATATCGTATAAACCAAGGGTATTGGCATTCTTTAGGCCTGTTTCATGGGTTTTAGTATTTAATCCTTTAGAATCACCAGAATTTTCCTTGAACCATGCAACATCTTCTATTGTATCAGAACCTGCATACTTATAATTCCATGCATCTGCATCAGGAGCTCCGCCACGGAAAACAAATTCCCACTCTGCTTCTGTAGGCAGGCGGTATCCCTGATTTACTATGTTCATTTTACAGGCATTCCATTTACTGCTTGAATTCTTTGGTATGTCATCATATTTTAAGGTCGACCAGTCTTCTACCCCATCTACACTATAAACAAGATCATCTTTTGTCATGCCGGCTAAAAGAGTAAGCTTGTTACAGAATGCAATAGCATCATAAAAGCTTACTTGTTCCACCGGACGCAATTTCTGAGTTTCTTTACTTGCGGCAGAAGTATTACATTTACTTGGATTTATTCCCATTACGGCTTCATACAGTTTCTGTGTCACTTCGTACTTTCCGATTGCATAAGGAGATAACGTTACTGTCCTGCCGTCAACAAAAGTACCAGTTGAACCAGAGCCTGTAACGGTAACATCATTTTCCGTTACAAATGCCAGCGCTGTTTTATCATATTTTAAACCGCCAATAAATAAATCATAATTTGGTTTAGTTGTTTTTATCCTGATATTTCCCAGCATATCATAGGTTTTTACAGTTAAAACATATTCTTCATTTTCTGCAAGGCCTTCTAGTTCAAGGGTATATTTATCTCCTGCCTTTACAGAATCAAAAATGCCTTTTGAAATTTCAACTTCAAGTTCACTATCCTTTTTGCACAGGCTCCATTCAACTTTATCTAAGCCAGATTTTACAGTTCCACCTAAGTCTTCCATTACTTTTATTGCTACAGAACTTTTTTTGCTGGACTTGTCATACTTCGTGCTTACCTTTGGCGACATCGGAGCCGTTAAATCTACATTCTTTATCTGCCTGTAATCCACATATTCCCGGCTGTAGCTGTCCTTTACGTAGATGGCAGCCCATTGGTCTTCTTTTTCTACATCAAAACTGTATTTGCCGTCCTCTGCAGCCGTAAGGGCTATCAGTGCCCTGCTTTTGTCCGTAAGGCTGCCGCCAACCAGTACGCTTTCTTTTGTATCGCCAAGGTAATACTTTACCTGGCTTATCTTTAAGCCGTCGGTGTTGCCTGCCGCAATGGTTACGGTTACTTTTCTTGCAGCAACATCTTCCTGCGGGCTCTGGGTAATGGTCACAGAAGTATCTGCAATGGTGTCCCTTATGGCAGACTGGTCCACAATCCTGTCTACGTATTCCGTTTCCACGTCCTTACTGCATGCCGTTATTCCAAGCACAGCACTTATGGCAACTGCCGCTGCCAGAACCAGACAATTTGTTTTTTTCATAAAATTACTCCTTGTAATTTTTCAGGCAGACAATGGCATAAAGCAGTCATCGTTTACCCGAGACAAATAAGATGAAGGGACTTTAACAAAATCCCATACATATCTTATTTTCAAAAAAAAACAAAAAGTGCACCGAATCTGCCCGGAATATTAAAAAAAATTATAAATTATTGTTTTATTTGTAAAAATAGAAGAATGACGCTGAAATATGAAGAAAGATATCTTCATTCATGCGTTTTATAGCCTTTTCATTCAACATAGCTACTGCTCTGCAATATTTTGCTTAATATTCACTTTTAATTATTGAATAAATCTGCGTGGGTGCCTGTTGCAGTTGCCGTTAAAATTTGTAATGTTGCCATAATTACCCCTTAGCTAAAAGATAAGGTCAGGCAACGCATTTGTCGATACATTTGCACTGAAATGTAATGAAAAAGCCCCTCGTGTCAGGCACGAGGGTGACAGTATTTATCCGGCACTATTGTATATAGCAGCAATCGTCTATTAATACGATGCCCATCGTCTACTGGCAGGATGCGCATGGACTATTGAAACGATGCCATTGGACTATTGAAAGCATCTGAATGGTACTTCTGACAGAGCAATAACAGTACCATGAGCATCGTTTCAATAGTACTGTTGCCAACGTAAAAACAGTACCATGGGCATCATAATGATGGTACTGTTAGCAACGTGCAGATAGTACTATTAACAGCATGCTCATAGTGCCAGGCACAACAAATAATTTTAGTCTGATGTTAAGGTGCGTGCCAGGCGGAAGCCTGTGCCGATGTTTTTGTCAACTGTAAAGTGTATGCCCCAGCTCGGATTGTAGTCATAGTAGTAGGTATAATAACTACAACTACAATCAGCATTTATATATCTTTCGCCTATGTTACCGATTATGTCGTATAAGCCAAGGGAATTTGCTTTCTTTAATCCTGTTTCATGGGTTCTGCTATCTGAATTAAAGTAGACCCAGGCTGCTTCTTTTAATGCTGTATAATTATTTTTTGTCTTTTTCTCTTCACCATCCATATATTCCGTAACATCCTTTTTGTCTAAAGGTGCAACAAGATATTCATAATTCCACGCTTCTGCTTCCGGGTCGCCGCCACGGGCTGCAAAAAGCCATTCTGCTTCCGTAGGAAGGCGGTAGCCTTTCTTTGTTAAGTCCGGTTTGCATTCTTTTAAAGCATCCTGGTTGTCATAAGCATTTTTTAAAAGACTTTCATAGTATTTTATGTTTTTCCAGTCTATTTCCTTGCCGTCTACCTTTACGGAATATACAAGGTCTTCTTCCGTCATGCCGCTTAAAAGTGTAAGCTTGTTGCAGAACACTATTGCATCATACCAGCTTACGTTATCTGCAGGGCGGTATTTCTGCACTTCACAGTCTGATGCTTTTTTGTCCGCTGTATTCCCCTGGAAATAGCTGTTATTGTATCCCATTACGGCTTCAAAAAGTTCCTGTGTTACTTCGTATTTGCCCATTTCATATGGCTGCAGTGTTACAGTTCGGTCTTTTACAAATACACCTTTGTTTGTACGGTTTCCGATTGTTACCTTATTTTCATCGCTGCCTGTTACGGTTACGGCTTTATCCGTTACGGTTACCATATCCACTTTCTGGTAGTCTTCAAGTTTTGTAAACGTGCTGCGGAAAGGGCTTACTTCCTTTTCTACGATTTTTTCTTATAGGGGGAAAGCTTAAGCACATTAGATGCCAGCACCTGCCATAACTTTCCCCCCAAGAAATGCTACGCATTTCTTGTAAAGGCTGCTTTGAATAAGTTAAGAAAAGCATTTGCCTAGATCAAAGATGTGCTTGGTGACTGCCTGTCACATTTTCTTTACATGGTGAGTGGGTGTCACCATTTTTATTTTGGTGAATGAGTGTCACCATTTTTATTTTGGTGAATGGGTGTCACATGTACATGTGAGTGTCGTTCACATTAACATGTGAGTGTCGTTCACATTTACATGTGAGTGTCAGTCACATGCACGTGTGAGTGTCGTTCACATGTAATGGTGACCCTGAGTAACATGGGGAAAAGCATTTGCTCTTTAGTTATCCGCAGATATCCTAACTTTTCCCCCAAGAAATGCTACGCATTTCTTGTATAGGTTTTTAAAGTCAAGTACCGAAAGCTGGCGAAAGTAAATACGATTTTAGAAACTTTTATCTGCTAAAACTTTCGCCATTTCGGCCCTTTTCCCACTAATCTTCCAATAAAGCCAAATTCACTCTATAATACTTCCATGACATTTTCAGAATTCAACATTAACCCGACTTTAATAGAAAAACTTGATTCACTTTCAATAAAAGAACCTACTGCCGTGCAGGCAAAGGCTATGCCATTAATCACTGCAGGCAAAAACATAATGTTCCAGAGCGAAACCGGCACGGGCAAAACCTTTGCCTACCTGCTGCCCCTTTTAACGCGCCTTATGGCAACGGAAAACCCGGGCAAAAACGTGCGCCTTATGATTGCATCCCCTACTTACGAACTTGCATCCCAGATAAAGGGTCAGATTCAGGCCATAAGCGGCATAAAGTGTGCGCTATTAATAGGCGGCGCACCTATAGCAAGGCAGATAGACATGCTTAAGGAAAAGCCTGAAGTTGTAATCGGCGGCCCTGCACGCCTTCTGGAACTGATTCACCTTAAAAAGCTTAAGGCAGATGCCATAGAAACCCTTGTCTTAGACGAAGCAGACAGGCTTCTTGCAAAGGAACTGCGGGACGACACGGAAGCCTTGCTTGAACGCCTGCCCGTAAAGGTTCAGCTTATAGGGAATTCTGCCACGGTAAGCGACTACACAAGGACAATTTTGCAGAAAGCCCGCGACGGCTTAAGCAGGGGTGCATCAGAAGAAGACAGGATTGAACTTTTAACACTGCCTATGGAAGACGTCCTGCGCAAAAGGATAACCCACTGGGCTATCTTTGCAGAACGGCGGGACAAAATAGACACTTTAAGGAAGTTCATCAATGCCGTAAAGCCTGAAAAGCTCCTTGTGTTTACTGGCCGCAACGACCAGATAGACAACATTACGTCCAAGCTGCAGTTTAAGGACATTGAATGTGCATCATTAAGCAGCAGGACGGACAAAAAGGAACGCAAGGCTGCCATAGACAGGTTCCGCTCCGGCAAGATAAAGGTTCTTGTTACTACGGACCTGACTTCCCGCGGCCTTGATATTCCGGGCATTACCCACGTTGTGCAGATGGACCTGCCGGAAAAGGAAGACTTTTTTATCCATAGAAGCGGAAGGACTGCAAGGGCTGGCAAGACGGGAATCAACTGTGTTATAGGCGATGCCTTTGAAATGCAGAATTACGCTAAGCTTGAAAAAAAGCTTAAGATTGTGGTTTACCCTAAGATGCTTTACAAGGGTGCCTTAGTTGACCCTAATGACGTTATGGAATAATTAATAAGCCGAATGCCGGTTTATAAAAATAATCATTGTTCCTTTATGGATTAACAGACGCCTTCCGGCAGAACCAGTCCTGAAAAAAAGGCTTCCGCACTACGTTTGTGCAGATTTTTTTTCATGCCTGAACCTGCCTGCGGCGTCTGTTCACTAAAAGTAATATATTACAAATTGTTCTAACACCCGGCATTCGGCTTATTACAGTTTTCCTGCTGTATTTACCCTATAATTGATAAACTTTCCTATATTTGATAAAATAATGAACTTAACTTAGGGGAAAATTGTGTTTTTAAAAAGTCTTGAAATCTTCGGTTTTAAATCTTTTGCAGACCGGACTCATATAAATTTTGCAGACGGAATTACCGCTCTTCTTGGACCTAACGGCTGCGGTAAAAGTAACGTCGTAGATGCCATAAAATGGGTACTTGCAGAAAACAAATCCAAAAACCTGCGTGCAGAAAACATGGCAGACGTTATCTTTAACGGAACGGAATCCCGCCCTGCCCTTTCCATGGCAGAAGTTACACTGACCATTGCCAACGAAAACGGACTTCTGCAGATGACGGAAACAGAAATTTCCATTAAGAGAAGGATTTACCGCAGCGGAGAAAACGAATACTTTATTAACGGCAAGCAGGTTACGGCAACAAAGGTTCGCCAGCTTTTTATGGACACAGGTGTCGGCAAGGCAGCCTATTCCGTTATGGAACAGGGCAAGATTGACCAGATTCTTTCTTCCAAGCCGGAAGACCGCCGCTACCTTTTTGAAGAAGCAGCAGGCATCAGCCGTTCCAAGGCAGAAGTTCAGGAAGCAGAGCGCGAACTTGAGCGTACAAAGGCAAACCTTGCCCAGATAGACATTGGCCTTGCAGAAACAAAGCGCAATTACGAAACTTTAAAGGCACAGTCAGAAAGAACGGAAAAATACCGCAAGTTCAACGATGATAAATTCAACTATGAACTTGACATTCAGCTTTTAAGGCTCAAGAACTTTACGACGGACAAGGCACACCACCAGCAGGCACTTGAAGAAGCAGACAAAAAACGTGTTGCCGCAGAACAGGAAATAGAAGAAATCTACAATTCCCTTAACGAAAACACGGACAAGATAAAGTCCCTGCAGGAACAGGTAAACCAGAAGACAACGGAAGCAATAAAGCTTCAGCAGGAAGTTGTAGGCAAAAAGCAGCTTGCACAGCAGTTCCATGTTCAGCAGAGCCAGAGCCGTGAAAAAATAGGTCAGATAGAAAACCGCATTAAAAACATTGAGCAGCGCATAGACGAATACAACGAAGACATAGACAGCCAGAATGCAGACCTGCACGACCTTAATAAAAAGCTTGCAGACATCAGCAAGAACATTCAGGACTTTGTAGAAAGCATTAACCAGTCTCAGGGTCAGATAGAAGAAAACCAGAAGATTATCAACACCAACGGCGGCAAGGTTTTAAACCTTAATGCCCAGCGTGCAGAACTTCAGAAAAAGCTTGCCGCAATTACGGAAGACATTGTTACGGAACTTGATGCAAAGCTTAAGGATGCAGGCTATTCTGCAGCGGCAAACAAAAAGGCAAAGGAAGATTTAAATACACAGCTGGAAAAGATTAAGATTTTTGCCAACGGCCGTGCAAACATCTTCCGTGACTTTGCTTCCCTGCCTTCCCATCCGGAAAAAGAAGCCGCAAAGATGGGCACTGATGCCGTAAACGCATTTACGGATCTTACAAAGATGTTTGAAGAGCTTGCCCTCTGCATTGAATCCTATACTAAAACAACGCCGCAGTTTATCGATGATTTTCTTTCCCCGGAAGGTATCATTACACAGAAACGTACCATCGATAAAGAGATTCAGGATAACCTTAAGCAGGTTGATTCCATTTCCACAGAAAACGAAGAACTTGCAAAGAAGAATGTGGAACTTGGCAAGCGCATAGACGAATACAGAAAGACTCTTGAAAACCTGCGCGTAAACCACGCTGCCATGGTTCAGCAGATAAAAAACTGCGAACAGCAGGTTTCTCAGCTTAAGCGTGCCCTTGCACAGGAAGAAGTTTCCCTTAAGGAACAGGAAAACGAACTTTACGAAGAAAACAAGCGCAAGGAAGAAGCAGAAGAGCAGATTCAGGAAGTAGAAGAACAGATTGCAGACATTGAAAAACAGGGTTCACAGATAATGGACGAAGTTGATGCAATCAAGAAACAGATTGACGACTGCAACAGCAAGGTTTCCGGCAAGCAGAATACCCTTAAGAAAAAGCAGGAAGAGCGTGACAAATACCAGGCTCAGTTTGAAAAGCTTAATGTTTCACTTGCACAGAGCGATACGGAAATTCAGAACGTAAAGCAGAACTTTATGGATAACTATTCCCGCGACCTTATGGAATTTGAAGAGCGCATGTATAAGATTACTACGCCTGTTCAGGTTATCCGTGAAAAACTTGCAGAAACCAAGCAGAAAATACAGCAGCTGGGCCAGGTTAACTTTATGGCCGTTGAACAGTTTGCAGAAGAAAAGGAACGCTACGAACGCCAGCAGGCAAGCTACAACGATACAAAGAAGACACTTGAAAACCTTGTACGCGTAAGTGAAGAAATCAGAACCAAGTCTTCTGAAATGTTCCTTGATACATACAATAAAATCAGGAAGAACTTCCACAACATGTTCCGCCGCTTAATGAACGGCGGTAAGGCAGAACTTAAGCTTGTGGACCCGGCAAATGTGCTGACGTCAGGTATTGATATTTACGCACAGCCGCCTGGAAAGAAACTTTCACATATTTCCCTGCTTTCCGGCGGAGAAAAGACCATGACTGCCGTTGCACTTCTTTTTGCAACATATCAGGTACGCCCTTCTCCGTTCTGTCTCTTAGACGAAATTGATGCGGCCCTTGACGATAAAAACGTTTCTTCTTTTGTAAGCACATTGCGTGCCTTTGGAAACATAAGCCAGTATATTGTCATTACTCATAACAGAAAGACAGTTATGGGTGCTTCTACCATGCTTGGCGTTACAATGGAAGAATCCGGCATTACAAAGATTCTGCAGGTGCGCCTTGACGAAGACACCCTTAACGGCAACCTTACTTTTGACAGTCAGGAAGACTTTGTAGAAGAAGACGTACCGCCGGAAGAAGGCGTTGTTATTCCTCCGCGTCCGCCGCGCCGCCAGCACAATCCGGATGGCTCACTTAAAGTAGAAGAAACACCGGCAGAAGAAGCTACGGAAACTGGCGCTGAAACAGGTGCAACGGATGCAAAGGCAGAAGAAGCTGATGGTGATGCTAAAGAAAATGCAGCTGAAGCAAAGGCAGATGAAGTTCCAGCCGATGATGCAGGTTCTGAAACAGAAGCCGAGACTGACGCTGCGGCTGATGAAAGTTCTGTAGAAGAAAGTTCAACAGGCAAGGCAGAAACAGAAGATGCAGAAAAAGCAGAAGGAGACAACCAGTAAAAAATGCAGGCACTAGACAACATAAAGGAAAGGATTAAGAATTTTCTTCAGCAAAACACAAAGCTTACAGTTGCTGTCTGCGTTATTCTTATTTCCTTTGCTGTCCTTGCATTTATTCTGGGTGCCGTTTCCGACGCTAAAAACAAAAAGCCAAAAGAAATTATTTTCCCGGATACCATTCCTTATTCAGCCGTAGATGAGTTTTTTGAACCCAAAAGAGAAAACCTTACGGAAGATTATTACTTTACAAGGGAACAGACTTCCCGCTGGTCAGATAAAGAATTTGATAAATGGTTTACAGTGCCGGATAAAAGTGCTGTAGAAGATCTTGGCAAAGCAAATGATAAACTTGCTGACGAAATATTGGGAGCCGCTCCTTGAAAAAAAGTTTAAAATTAAAAACCGTTAAGTTAATTGCTGTTTTTTCCTTTTCATTTTTTATGTTCTCCTGCGGAACTGCACCTGTAGCAGAAACTAAAATTCCTGAAACAGATGCCACTGCAGATGCTGCAGCAGAACCAGCCGCAGAGGCACAGGACAAGCCAGCCCAGACAGTGCAGGAAGAAGATAATGCTGAACAGCCTGCTGAAGAGACATTGGCACAGCCGGCACAGGAAGAAGAAACTGCCAGCCAGAGTGCTGAGAGCGCAGCAGCAGAAGAAAATGCCGCTGATGGCGGTGCCGCTGACAGCGTTGAAGCTGAAAGCACTGCTGATAATGCAGAAACTGATAATAATATAGAAGAAAAAGTAGAAGAACCTATAGAAGAAACAGAAAGCCAGGAAGAACAGCTTGAAGACGAAGCAGAAGTTATAGAGCCGAAATACGAACTTATAGAAGACGTTCCTGGTTACTATGAAAGCGAACCGGAACCTGTCTATCTTGAACAGTCAGAAAAAGTTCCAGAACAGGAAGTCCTGCCTGCTGAAATTACGGAAGAAGCAAAGGAAGAACCGCCTGCAGAAGAAGAAAAAGAAAATATTGCACAGGCAGAAACTGCAGATACAAAGGCAGAACTTGCAAAGGATAGTTACCCAGACAATAAGGAAGAAGCCGTAAAAACACCGGAAGCAGAAGTTCCGGCAGACAATGCGGACAATAAAGGCAATGCAGGCAAAGCCGCTGATACTGCTGCTACAATAGAAAATAATAATCAAAAACCGGCAGTCGTAATTGAAGAAATACCTGTAGTTGCGCCGGCAGAAGTTCCTGCAGAAAACAAAACAGAAGAAACAGAAGGCATTGCGGCTGCAGAAGAAGTTGAATCTGCAGATTCAATTACATACACCCGGGAAGAAGAAAACCTGGAAGAACAGAAAGAAGCAGCACCGGAAGAAGACAGAATTGTAACTGCCCCTTCACGTTCCGTAGAAATGAAGAACAACCAGTACCTGGACATTGTCTACCCTGGCAGCGGATGGATTTATCTTGGAGAAGAAAAT
>JALELH010000023.1 GCA_022768865.1 Spirochaetia bacterium | reverse complement strand
GAACTCACGGGCAAGTCGCTTGTAGCCACACTTTCCTTGCTCATATTTTCCTACGACTTGCAGCTTGAAGTCAATGCTGTATTTTTGATTATTCCCCATTTTTACACCTCCGTGGGTGTCCTGATTTATGGGGTCAGTTCAATTATGGCAAAACAGAAGAATCTGCCGACAAAACCGCAGTTTTCAAGAACTATCAGTCTTTAAGCAAAAAAGAGCAGGAAATATTTTTGCTTTACGTGCAGAAAAAAAGCGTAGAAGAAATTGCAGAACTGCTGCACAAATCCGTTAAAACCGTCCAGAACCAGAAAACAAGCATATTCCAGAAAATGAGCGTAAAAGACCGCTACGAGATTATAGAAGCCGCCAAAGTGCTGGGAATTGTGTATTAACCGAATCATTTTCTTTTATTCCCCATAATATAGCCATATAAATTTGACAAAATAGCTATTTACAATCTATAATTAATATGATGCTTTTCCCAGGAGGTACACAATGACAGCGGCAATTCCAATTTATGAAGCAAAGAATAAACTGACGTTTTATATTCATCAGGCAGAAAAAGAAGGTCCAGTAAAACTTTCACGCCACAATAAAGACGTAGCGGTTATTGTTTCAAACGACGATTATGAAAAACTTCTGGCTCTGGCAAATTCTACAGCAAAAAGAAAATCATTTTTAGAACGTGCTCAGGATTTCAGGGAACGCAACGCAGATTTTTATTCAGATTCAGAAATTGACGGTATTTTTGGAAACTTAAAAGATAACTCCGGTGAAGCATTCATCAATGAAAACAGCCTTTTTGACGGTGTCTTAGAGGATGCCGATGAGTGAATGCCGCTATCTGATTGATTCCAATATTATCAGCGAAGTTATAAAAAATTCACCAAGCATGAAAGTAATCGAAAAACTTGCCGAACACAGTTCCGACTGCTGCATAAGCGTCTTTACTTTGCACGAACTGCTCTTTGGTGCAGAACGTTTAGAACCAGGCAGAAGAAAGTCAGAATTATTGAAGTTTATTAACGAAGATGTCTGTGAAAATTTCCCGATTGTCGGCTATTCTTCTGAAGCGGCCAGAATTCAAGCAAAAATGCGTTCTTCCTTAGAAAAACAGGGAATAATTCTTCCATACGGAGACAGTCAGATTGCAGCAAGTGCCGTATGCCAGAATCTTATTATGGTTACAAGAAACAAAAGGCATTTTGAAGTTCTGGAAAAGGATTTTCATCTTGCAATTGAAAACTGGTTTGAATAAAAAATAAACATTTCTTTTCTTCTAAATTTAATTTCCCCCTCAGCCGATAATAGAAAAGCAGTAATTTCAGCAGTTTAAAAGAATATTCGGGAGGAACTATGGCATACGGTGCAAATCCATACGGTGCTTACAATACATATCGTGAAGTCGGAGTAAAAACGGCAAGCCAGGGCAAGCTTATTGTAATGCTATACGAAGGTGCGGTAAGCAATCTGGAAAAAGCAATGGCACTTATAGAAAACACAGGCAAAATCCAGGCAAAAAACATTGAAGCCTTCGGCAACCATCTTCAGAAAGTAATGGACATAATTACGGAACTTGAAATAAGCCTTGATATGGACAAGGGCGGAGAAATTGCAAAAAACCTTATGTCACTTTACGTGTATTTCAACAAGGTGCTTCTTGAAGCCACCATGGACCACAAAATAGACAAGCTGCAGTTTGTTCATAAAATGCTTTCAGAACTTCATGAATCATGGATTACGGCAGCAAACAGCACGGCCAATTCTTCTACAAAAATGCCGGGTTCTGCACCAAGCTTCAGCATTCAGGGCTGACCTGAAAGGAGAAATAAATGGAACAAAGACTTACACAGGCTGAACTTGACCAGCGCATTTTAATCTTAAAAAGATTCAGGTCTTTACTTGAACAGCAGCGGACAAAATTCCAGCAGTACCTGAAAGTACTTGAAGCCCAGGAAAGCAAAATTACAGAAGAAGATGCAGAATCCCTTCTTGCCCATAGCGAACTTGAAACAGAAATCGTTGCAAACATAACTTCACTGCAAAAAGTAATTGTTCCTATGGAAGCACTTTACAACAAGTCTAAGGCAGCAACTTATAATCCTGCAGAAGCAGTGCCTGTTTCCAGGATTCAGTCTGACCTTAAAAAACTGCAGTCCCAGGTTCTTGCACAGAACGAAAGGAACAGGGTTCTTTTAAAGAGCCACATGGAATCTTTAAGGCAGCAGATTTCTGAATTTAAAAACCCATACCGCACGGTTTCTTCCATTTATACAAAGACTGCAACAGCGGGCTCAAGAATTCAGGTAAACGTATAATGAGAAACCAGACCACAGAAGAACCGGTTAAGCACCGCCAGGTATGCTGGAAGTGCCACCGTCCGGTAGAATCATGCTACTGCAGGTTTACGGCACCCGTAGACTGCGGAATTAAATTTGTTTTTTTAATGCACCCCAAGGAAGCTAAGAAGCAGAAGACAGGCACAGGCCGCCTTGCTTCTTTGTGCCTGCCCGGCAGCGAAATTTTTGTAGGCATAGATTTTACAAACCACGAAAGAATAAACCAGCTTATAAACGACCCCCAGTATTATCCCGTTTTGCTCTACCCTTCCGACGACGCATGGACAGCAGGCAAGGAAGGCTTAAAGGAAACTTTAAACGGCAGAACTTTGCTTGCCTTTATAGTTGACTCTACCTGGTTCTGTTCTAAAAAAATGATCCGCTACAGCATGAACATAAACAGCCTGCCAAAGTTTTCCTTTACGGGCCAGTATAAAAGCATTTTTACCTTCAAGCACGAACCTGCAGAATACTGCGTTTCTACCATTGAAACATGCTACTATCTTATAAAGGAACTTCAGCAGTCCGGCATTGCCAAAAAGGATGCCAACCCGGAACCACTGATGAACGTCTTTAAAGAAATGATAAAGTTTCAGCTGCAGAAAGAAAACGACCGCATAGACGGCAAAATAGCCTCTACCCACATTTACGACTACAAATACACAAAGAAAAAAGACATCCCGGATTTTAAGTCCTAGTCAAATATCGACAAAAAAATTGTTGAATAGTTTTTATGAAAATAGACGCCGTAGGCAGGTTCAGGCATGAAAAAAAATCTGCACAAACGTAGTGCGGCACTGGCAGCGTAGCTTCTAGCCAGCCTTTTTTTCAGGACTGGTTCTGCCGTAAGGCGTCTATTTTTTTAAGTAATAATATCATTTTTTTGGCGTATATGCATTGCTGCTGTTTTTATAACCCGGCGTAACGCCTGCAACTTTGTTTTTGCCCCTGCCGGAATCTGCCGTTAAAAGCCACACTTCTTTTCCTCCTGGAACCGGCATTCCGTTTTCATAGGCCTTAATGCACTGTTTTATATTCTGCCTTGAAAAACTTCTTGTAGTGGCAGATGTAACATAGTCGCTGCATAGGCCATCTTCAGGGCTTACGCTTTGCCCCCACACGCCGCTTTCTTCCACAGCCTTAACAACATCTTTAAAACCGTCTTTCCATGCGGCAAGGTCACTTCTGGCATAGACAAGGGCATCCATAATTTTCTGGTTATAGCTGTTTTTAAGGTAAATTATGTCGCTGTCTGCAAAACAGGCTTTTGTATTTTCTGACCATAAATCACGGGCAGTGTCACAGGAATCTTCATGTGTTGAAAGTGCAAGATTGCTGCCGGTCTCGCTTATCATGCCCTGCCCGTCTGCGCCATCGGCAGCAATTGTCCTCATATGCACCGTTATGTAGTCTCCTTTTTTGACTTCTATGGCAGGCATGGTATATTTTTTGGATTCCCCGTCAGCGGCACTGCACACTTCTATTCCGCAAAGGTTGCCGCTTTTTAAAACATAAAGTTCAGCAAATTCACTTCTGTGGACTTTTACGGAATTTCCGTCTTCATCTTTTACTGTTGCAATTCCATAGGCATTGCGCACTTCAGACAGAATGACTTTTGCCGGGTTGTCGTTATAGCCTTTAAACGGAATGCTTAAGGTAAGGCTGTTGCCGCTTTCGTCTACAACCAGGCTTTCCAGGACATAGCCGCTGCCGGTCTCTGGCTTTTCTGCAAGTTCAAGTATAACCCTTTTGCCGTCTTCTTCGTATCTTGCACTGGCACTGGAAAAGTCTTTTTTAGATTCACTTTCGTAGGTATTTACATTCTGTACGCTTACTTTTTTTGTAAAATCCAGCTGCAATGTTCTGCCGCCTGTTACGGCAAAGTTTTCTATATGGGGAACAGTAAAATCCCCTTCAAGAACATTGATTTCTTCTATCCTGGACTTGCACCCCACAGGACACACGGCAGAAATTACGGCAAAAAGCAAAACCATTGCCGGCAGAACGGTTTTTAATAAAACCTGTTTTAGCAAAATGTTTTTTACCAAACCTTTTTTTAGCAAGACGCTTTTAACTAAATTGTTTTTCATAAATACTCCTTTGAAACGTCACCCTGAACTGGATTCAGGGTCTATATATCTTATATTTAAAAAAAATTAAAAAATGTCACTTTTCTGGAAAAAAAATTAAAGAAATGCATAAATTGATTAAATTTTTCAACTTCAATAAGATAAACTCCATGAATTCAATTACACAGGGAAACATTTTAAAATCACTGCTTAAGTTTTTCTTTCCGCTGCTGCTCGGCACATTTTTCATGCAGCTTTACAACACCATAGACGCCATTATAGTAGGACGTTTTGTAGGTAAAATTGCCCTTGCTGCCGTTGGCGGAAGCCCTGCCGTTTTTGTTAATTTAATCGTAGGCTTTTTTAACGGCGTTGCTTCAGGCAGCAGCGTAATTATAAGCCAGTACTACGGTGCAAAAGATGCTGATTCCCTGCACAAGGCTGTGGACACTTCAATTTTAATGAGCATTGCAGGCGGAATAATCTTAACCCTTGCAGGAATTTTTTTTACAAAGCCAGTCCTTATAATTACAAAATGCCCGGAAGAAGTAATTGGCTCAAGTTTTTTATACCTTGTAATTTACTTTTCAGGACTTATTCCCATGTTTGTTTACAACATAATTGCAGGCGTTATGCGAGGCACGGGGGACTCTAAAACGCCACTGGTGATTTTAATCATCGGTTGTTTTTCAAACATATTTCTTGATTTAGTTTTTGTATTTTTCCTGAAGGCAGGCATTGCAGGGGTTGCTGTTGCCACCGTAATCTGCCAGATTGAATCTGCCCTAATTTCCATCTGTGTTTTAAGGAAAAGAAAAGAAGTCTTTAACTACAGGTTTTCTAAAATGAAGATGGACCTTAGCATTCTTTCAAAGATTTTAAGAATCGGGCTGCCGGCAGGGTTTCAGGGTTCACTTTACGTTATAAGCAACCTGATTATTCAGTCCAACATAAACTATTTTGGAACAAACACCATTGCAGGCTGGGCTGTTTACAGCAAAATAGATGGAATTTTCTGGATGACAGTTGCTACATTTGGCCTGGCTCTTACTACTTTCAGCGGCCAGAATTACGGCGCAGGAACCTACGGCAGAATAAAAAAAGCAACGTGGATAACATTTGCCCTTTCTTTTGCTGCTACCGCAATTATTGTATTTTGCTTTTTATACTGGTCAGAAAACATTTACAGGCTTTTTACAAATGACACTGAAGTTCTGGCAAAGGGAATTGAAATAGTAAAATATCTGGCGCCATTTTATTTTGTTTACCTTTCCATAGAAATTTTAAGCGGAACTGTAAGGGGTGCTGGCAAAAGTTTTGCACCAACCATGATTACTGTTTTCGGAATCTGCGGCTTAAGGCTGCTGTGGCTTTTTATTGCCGTGCCACAGCACCAAACCTTGACAACGGTTCTTATCAGCTACCCTTTAACATGGACAGTAACTTCCATTGCTTTCTGGACTTACTTCTTAAGCAATAAATGGCTCGTAAAAAATTGACGTCCTGTCAATTTTTTACACCAGATTTTGCAAGCAAAATCCTCAGGGCGTTTTTGCTTAACTTACCGATACGCCATCCGTCCGTGGCTTTATGATAGCGGAATTATTTTATACAATTTAAGATAATCTTGTCTGTACGGCTATCTTCGTCTTCTTTTAACATCTTAAGCAAATCTTTTGTAGAAGTGTTTTTAATTTTACTGCTATATTTTGCGGCACATTTTTCCAAAGCAGAAAAAGGAGAATCCTCTTTCTTTTCTTTTACAGGAGTAACCTTAAATTTTGTACCATCTGCACGTGTTATAAATGCCTGACCGTCTTTTAATGCAGAATCTAAAAATGAAGCAAGGTTTTGCCTTGCCTGAGAATAAGTCATTACAAACATTCTACACCTCTTTTTTTAGCAATTTGAATTAATTTTTCATCTAAAGTTAATAATGGATAGCCAGTTTTTAAAGCACAATCTAAGTAGAACATATCATAAATATAATGATTTTCTTCACAGGCAAGTTGTAAAGAATCTTCCACAGAAGAAAGCTTTACTGTAATTGGAATCTGTTTAAAAGCATTAAATAATTCCACAGCAGCTTCCCCCGTAAAGAGCTTTCTTTTTACAAGTTTTGCAAGTGCATTTCCTATTTCAAAAGAAAGACAATCAGGTGCAGCAAGTTCATAGCCTGAGGCCTTATTTTTAACATCAATAGCAGCAGGCTCCTGTGCAATTATTGAAAGAATACAACTGGCATCAATTACTAATTTAGGTTTTCTTTTCATGCATAAATTGTACAATTGTACATATTACAAGTCAAGGAAATTTAAATACGAAAATTATTCCAACAATTCCATAAAATCTTCTATAGAAAGTTTTTCTGTTTTTAAGCCGCCAAAGAGATTGTCTGCAATCTCCTGTTTTTTGTTTTTAAGTTCAAGAACTTTTTCTTCAATCGTTCCTTTTGTAATCATTCTATAAACAAAAACATTATTCTTTTGACCGATTCTATAAATCCTATCGGCAGCCTGATTTTCACTGGCAGGATTCCACCATGGATCATAAATAAACATATAATGGCAAGAAACAAGATTAAGCCCTACACCACCAGCCTTTAAACTGATTAAAAAAACACCTTCGTCAGATTTTTCAAATTCATCAACTAAGTTCTGCCGATTATCCGTTGAGCCGTCTAAGTAAAAAGTTTTGATTTTTTCCTGCGTAAGCCAGTTTTCTATAATCTTTAGCATTGATGTAAACTGAGAAAAAATAATAACTTTTTCTTTTTGCTCTACTAATGCCTGCACTTTGATTTTTAAAACATCAAACTTCGCAGATGACTGTAAATCTAGTGGCAAAGTCCCTTTTGGGAGTAAAGACGGATGACAGCAGAATTGCCTTAATTTCATCAGGCTTTCAAGAATAAGAGAACTTGCCATAAATGCAGAATGACCAGATACCCCAGAAAGATCATCTAAAATCTTTGAATGAAGAGCCGAATATGCAGAAGCCATTTCTTCGTCCATTGAACAGTAAAGTATTTCTTCCGTCTTTTCAGGCAAATCTTTTAAAACGTCTTTCTTTTTTCGCTGAAGCATAAATGGTGCAATTGCTTTTTTTATATTATTAAAATGCCCTTCTTCAATTGATTTTACAAAAAATGTTCTCTTTGCAAAAATCTTTGGATTTAATAGCCTCATTACCGCCCACAACTCAAGAACATTATTTTCAAACGGAGTTCCAGAAAGTGCCATTTTAAATTCTGCTTTGAGTTTGTAAGCAGCTTCGTACATTTTCGATTTATAATTCTTTATTGTCTGAACTTCATCAAAAACTACAACAGAGAATTTCTTTTTTGTAAGAAAATCTATATCAAGCATTGTTGTAGCATAGGTTGAAAGAACAATATCGTAATTTCCAAAATCAGTTTTGTCTTTTCTATTTAATCCATGATATGTAAGCACTTTCAACGCTGGAGCAAATCTTTCAACTTCATTCTTCCAGTTTTCAAGAAGTGACTTTGGAACAACTACAAAAGCACATGTATTTCTTTTTGTCTGTGCTAAAAAAGTAATAGTCTGCAGAGTTTTTCCAAGTCCCATATCGTCAGCAAGTAAAGCACCAAAATCGTTTGATTTAAGCCGTTCTAAAAAATTAACACCATCAATCTGATAAGAACGAAGGAATTTTTTCTGTTCATCAGTAAACTTTATATGAGAATTGCTTTTGAAGATATTGTCTAAATTTGCAATATCCTTTTTATACAATTCAGAATTAAGTTCCAGAGCAGAAAGAAAATCATCTTTCTTGATTACAAGTTTTCCATCCTTAACTTTTAAAGCATCTTTATGATTTTGTAAGCTTTCAGGAATTAGATATTTTTCGCCATTGAATTCAAAAAACTTACTGTTTAGATTTATATTTTCATAAATACTTGAAGCAAGTTTTGTTCCTTCATGTTCTAAAGATATATCAAACAAATCTATTCCATAAAAGATATTGACAGAAAAAGACTTGGAAGATTTTACAGAATTATTTTTAGTATCAAATAATGCAATTCCATTTTCCAGTAGTTTTTCTGCAACAGATAAAAAAGATTTTTTTCCCTTATATTGAAGTTTCTGCTCTTTACGAATAAACCCAAAAGAAGAAAGCAAATCTAAAACCCTTTTTTCTTCGCCTTTATTGCGGAGATATTTTATATCTGAATCAAAAACAGTTTCTTCATTTGAAAAGCAATCAACAGCCATATTGCTGTAACGGAATTTAAGGGAGCATAATGGAAATTGAGCATCATTAAAAAAATATAGTTCAGATTTTGGCTTAATAACTTGAACAGACATAGACGCATCTGTCTGTTCTAAAACAGGCTTATCAATGTAATTTATAAAAAGAACCTTTTCCTCACGAGAAATAGAAAATTCTTCAGCTGTCTGAATTTTTATTTTATTAATAGAAAAATTAGCCCAGCCGTAATTATTTTTTCTCTTTACCCTGCCTAAATAAAAAATACCTTTTGTCTCAAATAGGCTATGCAATTCTTTTAATGATGATATAGAAATAGAAAAGAAACTATTAGACATTTCCACTGAATCTTGTTTTTTTAGAATTCCTTTTAACATGGACAGTTCTTTATCGGAATAATTTCTATATTGAACGTTAGCTAGTAAATCAGTTTTATCAAGCCTGGCGGAAAGTGTTCCGCCTTTTGTTATTTTTATTACACCTTCCGCAATTTTTAATACAATTCTTTTTTGCCTTTTAGATTTTTCAGAATCAAGAACAACAATCAAGTCTTTCATTGATACAAGTCCTTATTAACTTTTATCATTAAGTCATAGAAATGCTCTTTATTGCTTTTTGAACAGGTTCTCGTGTTATTCTCTTGTGGAAAACTGGGAAAGTAAACCAAGCGACAACCACCGCCACAAATATACTTTAACTCACAATCTTTACAAGGATGCAAATTATTTACGTCTGATATGTTTTTTTGATTTTGAGACAACAACATTATCTCTTCAAAAGAGTTTTTTCTTATATTTGCAAAAGGATTTATTTCAAAGATTCTTGAACAGGCAAAAATATCGCCAATAGAAGAGACGTACAAATTTCCAAACGAGCAATTATTTAAAACGCTGTGGCTTTTATTTCGTTCTATAAAACTGCTGTCACTAGTTATCCCATAAATATTTTCATAAATCTTTTTTATAATGTTTGAATAATTGTTTTTTTCAATTGGTGAGAATTTTATTTCACGGCCATCAATTAAATCTGCAGTGAATATTACTTTAAAATTTTTACCCTTGTATTTCTGAATAAGATTTATAGCAAAATCAGAATATAAGCCTATTTTTTGTTCAAGAGAATCATCAAAAAACGGCGTACATGCAACAGTCGTTGCTACATTGTTTTTAACAAATTTATCTACCGTATCTAAGGATTTTTGAAAATTACCTTTTCCTCTGACATGGGCATTTTCTTCTTCACAATAACCGTCAATAGATATTTGAATTTCAGAAATCTTTTTAGACAGCAAATCTATCATTTCGCTAGTCCAAAGAGTGCCATTTGTCAAAACTTCAATTTTATAGTCAAGTTCAAAAGTCTTATTTATAATCTCTGCAAAATCTTTTCTTGTTGTAACTTCTCCACCAGAAAACGTGACTTTTTTGCCACCTTGCTTTTTAAATTCTGTAAGGATTGATATAATTTCATCTAAAATAAGTTCATTTTCTTTCTTTAAGTCTGCATACATATAACAATGAGGACACCTCATATTGCATGCATTTGTAAGATATATAAAAATTGAGCCTTCTGGTGTTCTTTTTGTATCTTTATTTTCAAAAGATTTTGCTTCTATTTGAATTACAACATTTACGGTATCATTTTTGTTTCCATCAAATAACTCAATGGATTTTCCAAGGGTATTGCTTTTAAGTAAATAAAAAAAATCAAGTTGATTTTCATTATCCAATACAAGCCAATTGGCAGTATCAACGGAAATAACAATGATTTTGTCTTTATGGTGAACAGTGCAAATGTTATCAGGAAAACAATATTTTTTATCTAAGTTTATATTTTTTTTTACAATTTTATTCATACAACCTGCTGAATTTAAAAAACCGCCTTGTTTATTTACAAAGCGGTTTTTATTTCCACAAATAATCAAAACTATTTATCTGCAGAACCATTGCCACAATTTACATTAGCATAACATGATGCAAAACAATAGGCATAAACTTCAACAACACCTTCTTCAGAAGAGATTTCATAAGAAATTTCCATATTAACTCCTACAAAAAATTAATTTATTTTCAAGTAAACAGCAGACAATAAATCTGCCCTTACTCTACATCCACAGAATTCTTAATCTGCCCTTTGTTGCAAAAACGAGCGATAGCAATGTTTTTGCAACAAAGGAATCTGTCAATTCCTTTGTTCAGTGTACACTGAACAAATTTTTTTGTAGAAAAATGACGACATAAAAAAATCCCAGCCAGTGCATTTTGCGCATTAACTGGGATTTTTATTACTTGCTTAACTTTGAGCAGATTCTGAGCGTCCTCAGAATGACAAGATGATGTTTACAAACTTGCACCCGGTGCTACAAGCTTAAAGATGCGGTCCAAGTCGTCGCCGGTAAAATAGTTTATTGTAATTGAACCTTTAGAAAGGTCACCTTTAATCTGAACTTTAGTTCCAAGGCGTTCTATGATTTTATTTTCTATGGCAATAAGGTTAGGGTCACGGTTGTCTGGTGCCGGCGCAGGATTCTTTGGAACGGCAGGATGTCCTTCCTTCATTTCCTTTGCCATGGCTTCTGTCTGGCGCACGTTAAGCCCCTGTCCCTGAATCCTTCCGTAAAGAATCCTCATGTCAGTGTCGTTGTCTAAACTTAAAATTGCACGTGCATGGCCGGATGTAATCTTGTCTTCTACAAGTGCCTTCTGAATATCTTCCGGCAGCTTTAAAAGACGCAGGCAGTTGGCAACAGTAGACCTGTTCTTGCCTACACGTTCTGCAACCTGATCCTGGTTTAAGTTAGCAATTTCCATAAGCTTATAATAAGCCTGGGCTTCTTCTACAGGATTAAGGTCCGTACGCTGAATATTTTCTATAAGGGCAACAACAAGTTTCTTTTCGTCTGAATATTTCTTCAGCTGAACAGGTATTTTTTCCATGCCCGCTTTAAGGGAAGCACGGGTTCTGCGTTCACCGGAAATGATTATAAAAGTTCCGTCCTGTGCATCTTCCACCGTTACAGGCTGAATAACGCCTTCCTTGCGGATGGATTCAGAAAGTTCTGCAAGTTTTTCTTCGTCAAAGTAAGTGCGCGGCTGGCGCGGATTAGGACGCAGAAGTTTAGGATCGCACCACAAAGTTCCGTTTTCGTCACAGGTAATTCCTGCAGGATAATTATTTACTGCAGCATTTTCCTTTATCTGAACACCGGTTGCCTGATGTTCAGCATCATTCTGCACATTGCTTACATTGTTTATGGAAGAATAGTCATCTTCTGCTTCAGACATTAAGGCACTAATACCTCTACCAAGTCCCTGATGCTTAGCCACGGCTTATTACCTCTTCTGCAAGTTTTTTATAGCTTTTTGCTCCGATACAGTTAGGATCATAAAGACAAATCGGTTCACCATGGGAAGGTGCTTCTGAAAGGCGGATGTTTCTTGGAATCATCGTATTGTAAACATAATCTTTAAAATAAGAAATGACTTCCTTTACAACCTGCTCTGCAAGTTTTGTGCGGCTGTCATACATGGTAAAGAAAATGCCGCCAATTTTAAGATCCTTATTAATTGAATTCTGAACCTGCTTGACTGTCTGCAAAAGAAGCGTAAGGCCTTCAAGGGCAAAATATTCACACTGCATGGGAACAAGAACTTCGTCGGCAGCGGCAAGACCGTTTAAAGTCAAAAGGCCTAAAGACGGCGGACAGTCTATAATGATGTAATCATATTTATCGCGGACAGGAGCAATGGCATTTTTAAGATAATATTCCCTGTTTTCAAGGCCAACAAGTTCTATGGCTGCGGCAGAAAGATCAATTGATGCACTGATAACATCAAGATTTGCAATTGCCGTATGCTTGATTGTTTCATCGCAGGAAGCCTGACCTGCCATAAGTTCGTAAACTGTAGGCTTCTTTTTATTTACGCCAACACCAGAAGACATGTTCCCCTGGCTGTCAAAATCTACTAAAAGAACTTTTTTTCCTGCTTCTGCAACGTAAGCAC
>JALELH010000013.1 GCA_022768865.1 Spirochaetia bacterium | reverse complement strand
GATGAACATGTTTTATAATTCTCAAGTGTTTGAAAAGCTTCAGGACGAACAGACCGGCTTGTATTTAGAAAGTTCCGCCTATGTTTACGGCTTGTATAAAGACGAGCTGAAGTTCGGAAAAATCGTTCAGATGGAAATTTAAAATGTAAGTGTCTTATCGGAAACTAATTCTCATCTCCCAAATCTCAAAGATGTAAAAAAATGGAGTAAATATATGGCATTCAACGAAAAGCAGCTTGAGCTTTCCATAATGGAACTTTTTGAAAATGAAGGCTACACACATCAGACAGGAGCGGAAATTCACCGAGAAAAGACAGAGGTGCTGCTTCCTTATCTGCTGAAAGCATACTTGCTCCAAAGATATGCACTTGAGTATCTGACAGAAAGCGAAGTTTCTTCCATTGTTACCATGCTTAAAAATATTTCCGGTTCAGATTATGACGCAAACAAAACTGTGCTGGATTTAATCTGCAACGGCTTTACAATCCGGCGAGAAGATAAAACTAAAAAAGACCTTTTCATTGAACTTATTGATTTTGAAAATCCTGAAAATAATTTTTTTGAAATTGTAAATCAGGTTGAAATTCAAGGACGTGAACAGCTTCGTATTCCGGACGGAATTGTCTATGTAAACGGACTTCCCCTTGTCGTACTGGAATTTAAAACAGCAATCAAAGAAAATACTACAATCGAAAATGCCTATAAGCAGCTTACGGTCTGCTACCGCCGTGATATTCCAGAATTGTTCAAATACAATGCTTTTATTGTAATAAGCGACGGAGTAAACAATAAAATCGGTTCCCTTTTCAGTCCCTATGAATTTTTTTATGCCTGGCGAAAAGTAGAAAGCACGGACAAAGAATCAGACGGCATTTCTTCACTTATGACAATGATCGCAGGTTTGTTTCGCAAAGACAGGCTTGTAAGTGTTGTAAAAGACTTTATTTATTTTCCAGATTCAACAGATAAAGAAACAAAAATCGTGTGCCGCTATCCCCAGTATTTTGCTGCAACAAAGCTTTTTAAAAGCATTCAGTCTGCAATGAAGCCACAGGGCGACGGCAAGGGCGGAATTTATTTTGGTGCAACAGGATGCGGCAAAAGCTACACAATGGTTTTCTTGAGCCGTCTTTTAATGCGCTCAAAATCCTTTAACAGTCCCACCATCGTTGTAATTACGGACAGAACTGACCTTGATGACCAGCTTAGTAAACTTTTCTTGGAAAGCAAAACTTATATAGGCGATGAAAATATAAAATGTATTGAAGCCCGTGATGATGAAAATAAAATCGGACTAAAACAGGAACTTGAAGGCAGGCAAAGCGGCGGCGTTTTCCTTACGACAATCCAGAAGTTCTGTGAAGATATAAAACTTTTAAGCGACCGTGCAAACATCATCTGCATAAGCGATGAAGCCCACCGTTCACAGACAAATCTTGAAGAAAAAATTGTATTTACAGACAAGGGCGTTGAACATAAATTCGGTTTTGCAAAATTCCTTCATGATTCCCTTCCAAATGCCACATACGTAGGCTTTACGGGAACTCCCCTTGATGACATGACACCGGTTTTCGGTCAAATTGTTGATAAATACACGATGAAAGAATCTGTTGCTGATGGAATTACCGTAAATCTTGTTTATGAAGGACGTGCTGCAAAAGTCATTCTTGATACAAAAAAACTGCAGGAAATTGAAAAGTATTATGCACAGTGCGAAGAAGAAGGTGCAAACGAAAATCAGGTAGCAGCAAGCAAAAAGGCTGTTGTAAATCTTGAAGCAATTCTTAAAGACCCGGAAATAATAAATGAAGTTGCAAAGGATTTTGTAGAGCATTACGAAACAAGGGTTCGTGAAGGTGCAACTGTAGAAGGCAAGGCAATGTTTGTCTGTTCCAGTCGGGAAACTGCGTATATGCTATGGCAGGAAATAATCAAACTGCGCCCACAATGGAACGAAAAGAAAATCTGCACGGAAGGCGCAACCCTTACAGAAAAAGATAAAAAAGAACTAAAGCCAATAGAAATGGTTAAAATGGTCATGACTGAAAACAAGGCAAAGGACACAAAAGGTCTTTTTGAACTTTTAGGAAATCATGATTACCGCAAGGAACTTGACCGCCAGTTTAAGAATAAAAAGTCAAACTTCAAAATTGCCATTGTAGTTGATATGTGGATTACAGGCTTTGATGTTCCATGCCTTGATACAATCTACATTTATAAGCCGTTGCAAAAGCATACTTTGATACAGACAATAAGCCGTGTAAACCGCACTTACAAAAACAAGGAAAAGGGACTTATTGTAGATTACATCGGAATTAAAAAAGCAATGAACAAGGCCCTTAAAAAATACACAGGGGACGAAAGCGAAGAATTTGAAGAAACGGATAAAGCCGTTGCCATTGTAAAAGACCAGATAAGCGTCCTTGATGCAATGTTCCATAATTTTGATGCAGGTGATTATTACAATGGAACGCCACTTAAGCAGCTTGAGTGTTTAAATAAAGCCGTGGAATTCATTCAGAATACGGAAGACCTGGAAAAACGCTTTATGGAAGCTGTGCGAAGGTTAAAAAAATCATTCAATCTCTGTTCTTCAAGTGACGGCATTTCAAAATCTGAAAAAGATAAAATCGGTTTTTACGTTGCCGTGCGTTCTGTTTTATTCAAGCTTACAAAGGGCGAAGCACCTGACATTACGACAATGAACCGACACGTTGCCCAGATGATTGACGAAGCAATAAAGGCAGACGGTGTAGAAGAATTATTTCAGGCAGGAAGAAACGTAAACTTTGAAATCTTTACTCCGGAATATCTTGAAAAAATAAACAGCATTCCTCTTCCAAATACAAAGATTAAAATACTGCAGCAGCTTTTGCAGCAGGTTATAAATGAATATAAAAAGACAAATAAAATTAAGGCTGTTGAATTCAGCGAGCGGATGAAAAAACTTGTGGAAGCCTACAACAACCGCCACTATGATGATTTTTCAGTTCAGGTTCTTGATGAAGTTACAAAGCAGCTCAATGACTTGTTCAATGACATTCAGAAAGACAAGGATAAGTTTAAGGAACTTGGTATTTCTTTTGAAGAAAAAGCCTTTTACGATATTCTTGTAAGCTGTGCAAAGAAATTCCATTTTGAAAATCAATATTCTGATGAACAGATGAAAGAACTTGCAAAAAAAGTAAAGGCACTTGTTGACGACAAAACACGTTATACAGACTGGGACCAGAGAATTGACGTAAAGGCAGAAATGGAAGCTGATTTAATGATTCTTCTTGACGAAAACGGCTATCCGCCAGTTCCAAGAAATGAAGTCTACAACGAAGTTTTTGAACAGGCAGAGAATTTTAAGAAATACAGTGAGTAATGTATGAAAATAAATCTATTGATAAATTTTATGTTTGTGATACACTATTAGCTGCCGGGGGAACAACGGAGTAATCCGCTAACTTGGGTTCAGCGGGCAGGATTTCTATCCTGCCATGCTTTATTTAGTAACAGGACACTCGAAAACAAGGTAGAAATCAAGACCGTAAATTTTTTAGAACCATCTATTAAAACCTGCGGAAAAACTGACAGGGCAGCCGCAGAAAAAACATTAGGCAGCCTTAAAATCATAATGGAATGAATCAAGGAGACAATCATGGCAAAGAAATTTGAATATGTTTTTTTAACCGATGAAGTAGAAGAAAGTGTATATAAAACTTTAGGGAAAGAATTGAAAAAGGGTTTTGAAAGAAGAACAGCCGTGATGAACAAACTCGGAGAATACGGCTGGGAATCATGCGGAACACGATATGTATATGATGAAATTAAAAATGACTCTGAACCTAGGGAACTATTCAAGAGGGAAATTCCAGAAAGGGTTCAGGAAAGAAAACCGGAACAAAACGTAGAAAGATAAAAAAAGGCTGCTTAAGGCAGCCTTTTTTATTACGGCACGTGAGCCGGTGGAAAATACGGAGCGAAAGCGTAGTATTTTCCACAATAAACCACCTGCTATGCGGGTGGTGGGCAAAGGCTTATAGCAAAAAAATCTTTCCTCCAAGGTGTAGAATAGGTTGTTCAAGTCTA
>JALELH010000075.1 GCA_022768865.1 Spirochaetia bacterium | reverse complement strand
TCACCGTGCAAGAAGTGCAGCCGGTATGTTCAGGCACTTCTTTTTCAGTATTTCTGCATTTCTTTTCCATTTCACGGATGACGTTCCTCAGAAATTCTTACAGTCTGCTGTTCCTGTTTTAAAACTCGAATTTTGACCTATTAATTATAAAAATCATTAAAACTATTTTCAAACCATGTTATATATATCTGTCACAGTCTATTTCCAGCAACTATCTTTTTAAATATGCCAAAAACAAACTGTGCAAAAACCGCACTCACGCCTTAACTCATTTTCTTTTCAAACCTAAAAAACTAATTATTTTCTACAGGAATATTACCCGCTGTATCTCCTGTCTGGTGCGGGTCTTTATGTTTAGAGTTAAAAAACTCAACAATTTTAAAGCCACAGCAGTTTACATAAAAGTGAATATTCCTTTTATCATAATATGGCGTGTGGGTTTCCCAGACCTTTGTTTCAGAATGAAGTTTTTCAATAGCATTCCGGATTTTAAATCCGTTTCCTGCATTCTGGGCATTTGTTTTTACATACAATAAATCAACAGAATTATAAAAGTTTTTTTGTCGATTACGATTACTGTTCCGCCTACCCTTACGCCGCTGGCTTCTGCAAAATAGATTTCTGATCCTTCAGCATTAAATGATTCTTCAATGTCTTTTCTTGGAATTATAAGTTTTTCATATTTACCGAATTCTGCTTCGTAGGCCTTCTGAAAAGATTCCTGCAATTCCTTTATAAATATTTCCTTTTCTTTTTCAGATACAACGGCCTTAAATAATAATTCACCCATATTCTATATTCTCCATAAAATAAAATCAGATTTCACTAAAAGAATTATGAGTGTTATTCCCTTCCTCCCCAATTAAATGAATACATTTTTTTCTCCAGTTACAGTTTATATAAAAACCAAAACGTAAATCACTTTGTTAAATCAAAACTTTCTTCTATGCCAGTCCTAAGTTGATTTACAAAACCACCAGCCGCATTTTTTTTTCGTTGGGTTCTCCTTTTGCAGTCAACTATATTTTAATTACTGCCGTTACACAATCGGAAAGCATATGTCAATTTCCATGTAGCCGTCATCGCCAACGTAGCGGTAAATGTCGAAGACTTCACGTTCGTCTAAATGATTACCTGTTTTACTAAGCCAGCGGCAAAAAACATTCTGATAAACCATAAACAGAAACTGCGGAAAGCCTTTAAAATGATAGACTGCGTATTTTCCGCCTGCAAAAGTCTTTGTAAGCACGTCATGATTTTGTAAAAGTGCCTTGCATTCCGGGTCAACGGTCTGGCACATTTCATACATGCACTCGTTTTCGTTGGTGATTGAAGGGTCATCAAACGTGCATTCTATAAAAAGTGTCTGTTCGTCTGCAAAGCTTTCGTATTTTTGAATGAAAGTGCACCATTCCTCTGGCAGATTGTGGTAGTTGCCTTTTTTGCGTTCGTAAATCACAGAATAGCGCGGCAGATGTTCTATTGTAATGAGCTTTGTGCTGTCTTCTAAATCCTGCACCGTCATTCCGTGGGAAAATGAACTTTTGTTTACAAGGCTTTCACTGTTTTTCCGAAAGTCAGCAGGGCTTGAATTCAAATGCTTTTTAAAGGCTGTTGCAAAGTTGGAAGAAGAATAACCGAAGTGAGAGCCTATTTCTGTAATTGACTTATGCTTTTCAACTTTAAGAGTCCATGCACTGCGCTCAAGTTTTATGCGCTTTATAAACTGATAAAGGGCTTCGTCTGTGTTTTTCCGGAACATGTGCATAAGATGGAATTTAGAATATCCGCAGAACTTGGCAACATCATCAACGTCAATTTCTTTATCAATGTTCTGAAAAATAAAATTGATTGCCTCGTTAATGACAACGCTTTCTATAGGTTTTGAATCCTGCATATTTCTATTTCCCTGCTTTATGCTGATGTCATTCATCTGCTTCCATTATAAAGCACTTCTTGAAAACTTTCTAATCAATGCTATGGAAACAGCAAATGTCAAAACTTCTGTGGCTGGTGTTACAAGCCAGATTCCGTTCATTCCCCAAAAGTACGGGAACACAAAAGTAAATGCCAGAAGCAAAACAATTCCACGCAAGGCAGAAACAAGTGCAGATTCTTTTGCTTTGCCAAGGCTTGTAAAAAACATGGAAGCTATTACGTTAAAGCCCATGACCATAAACGTAACTGCAAAAATCTTAAACCCGCCTGCAACCATCAATGCAACCTGACCGCCTGCACCAAAAACTTTTGCATACTGCAATCCAAATAAAAACAGCACAAGGGCAAAAACTAATCCCAATGCAAATAAAATCCCGTCTGTAATCTGCCTGAGCTGAACTGCTGTTTTAAATTCTTTTGCACCTGCACAAATGCTTACAAGCGGCATAAGTCCCTGACAAAAACCAAGAACAATCATGCTGAAAGCGTAAACAGAAAATCCTAAAATAGTAAATGCTGCAACGCCTTCTGAACCGATGTATTTCATCAAAACAAAATTGAATGCAAACATGGACACTGCACTTGCCGCTTCTCCAATAAATTCTGAACTTCCGTTTAAAAGTGTTTCTTTGTTTACATCTTTGTCAAACTTAAAGAATGCAAACTTTATTCCATCCCTTTCTGTGGATTTTACAAAATACAAAACCTGCAGAAGTGCAGAAACAATGCAGACTAAAAGAGAAGCTATGGCACTGCCCTGCACGCCCATGTCAAGCTTTGCCATAAAAATATAGTCCAGCAAAATGTTTAAGACGCATGTTAAAATGCTTACCATCATGCAAACCTGAGGCTTTCCGTCGGCACGGATAAACATTGAAAGCACCGTTGACAAAACCAGAAGCGGAAAGTCAAAAAGCATTACAAAATAATATTGCCTAAAGTATACGGCAAGATTTCCTTCTGCCTTTAAAATATGCAGAACAGGCTCAAATAAAAAATAAACGATAACGGAAAGAACAGCACAGACAGCCAAGGCTAAAACCATAGTCTGCGTAAAAACCCGGTTTGCCTTATAAAGATTTTTCTCTCCTACTAGCCTGCCACAGATTACGCTTCCGCCAACGCCGATGCACAAGCCCGTTGCAAGATAAACATACAAGATCGGCAACCCAAGATTGACCGCTGCAAGGGCTTCTTCGCCCACAAAGTTGCCTGTAAAAAATCCGTCTGTAACCGTAAGCACACAGGTTAAAATCATTGCAACTGAGCTAGGCAGCGCAAACTGCAAAATGAATCCGACTTTATTCTTTTTAATTTCTTCTGTGTCCATAATTCACCTCTAATTAAGTGAATTATAGAAAAGCAGCAGAATAAATACTTCTGAATTCGTGCTGTTTACATAAAAAAGTCCCGGCATGCAACCGGGACTTTAAGTTAAGCAAAATAAGTTATATTTCAGATTTACAGATTATTCTTCAGCGTCCAGGCCTTTTTCATGCATCCATGAAAGGATGTTTTCTGCAACCTTATCGTTGTTTGTGTCAGAAAAAATAAAGTGGGTGTTTCCGTAAAGCCCGATTTTCGGCAAATCAACGATTGTTACGTCTCCGCCGTGGCGGTTCACTGTTTCTGCAAAATAATCTGCCATTCTTCTTACTGCATACCACCAGTCCTGGCCTGCGTTTGTGCTGTGTTCGTCTGGAATGTTGTCTCCAAAGTAGATCACAATGGGAATCTTTGTAAGCCTTTCAAACTTCTCTGGCGAAACTGTCGGCGTCGGAAAATTTACATAAAGATTTTCAATCCATTCTGGTGCTTCGTTTTCAGGATATACAAATGAACCAGGCTCCAAAGCTACGATTGCCTTTACTTTGTCTGTTTCCATTGCAGTATTCCAGCCTGCACTTCCACCTGCGGAATGAGTAAAAAACACTGCATCCCCTGTGCGCTCAAACACGGCTTTCATTGCCTTTGTCCTGACTTCTTCGCTGATGTTTCCAACGGTCGGCGTCATCTGGCGGTAAAACTGATTTAAAGATTCTTCATCTTTCGGGAAAGCAATCCTTTCGTAAAAGTTTGGCCACTGACCTTGCCCAAGGCGGAACTGGTCAAAGCGCATCTGGTCACTTCTGTCAGAAAGAACTGTTGCATCTTCTATGTTTTGTGCTGCCTGTCCTCGTCCCGGCTGGTCCACAAGATAAACGCCAAAGCCTGCCCTTAAAAACAAAGTCTGAAAACCTTCACGCCCGTCAGGTGTTGTACTCCAGCATTTAGAAGACTGTCCGTTTCCGTGCAGAAAAACAATTCCGTATTTTCTTGGGTTTACGGGAATCTGATAAAACACGCTGGCATGGCCGCCGTGCACGCTCTGTCCTTTACGGTCAGAATACACGTCGTTTGGATTCAAGACGCCGTCATTAAAGCGGACTGTTCCGCCTGCAGAAAAATGCCCCTGTCCTGCAATGGTTAAAGTTCCTTTCTTAAACGTAACTTCTGAATGACTTCCGGAATCCTTAGAAACAGAAGCACAGGAAACAAAAACTGCCAGTGCTAAAACTGCTACCGCAGAAGATAAAAGTGTTTTAGTTTTTTTCATTGTTGATTTCTCCTAGTAGCTGCCAAAGCGGCGTCTTTTGTCTATGTTTGCAATCTTAGTCATCTCTTCATCAGAAAGTTCAAAATCAAAGATTGAAACATTTTCAAGAATGTGCTTTTCATTGCTTGAACCAGGAATTGCGATGTTACCGGCCTGCAAGTGCCAGCGCAAAATCACCTGTGCAGAAGTTTTTCCATGGGCCTTTGCAATTGCAGAAATTACAGGATCTGCAAACAAGATGCGGGTATTTCCGCGTCCGCCAAGGGGGAACCAGCTTTCCATTACAGTTCCATAGTTAGCAATGTGTTCTTTCATTGCCCTGCTCTGATGATACGGATGTGTTTCGTTCTGAAGAAGAGCCGGAATAATTGAAACATTATTTATCATGCGGTCAAAGTCGGCAGTATCATAGTAATTTGAAAGTCCGATGCTGCGGAGTTTTCCTGCCTGAACAGCCCGTTCCATTGCCTTGTATGCCTTAACATCATTATGCGGCTGGGAATGGTGCAGAATCATCAGGTCAACATAATCAAGACCAAGGCGGCGCAAAGATTCATTTACGGCTTCGTCTCCCCTGTCAAAATCAGAAGTCCACATCTTTGTTGTTACAAAGATTTCTTCTCTTTTTACAAAGCCTTCGCTTATTGCACGCTTAATGCCTCTGCCAACGCCTTCTTCGTTTCCATAAATCCTAGCCGTATCAATCAGGCGGTAACCATCTTTTAAAGCCCAGTAAACTGACTTTTCTGCCTGACCAGAAGAAAGGGCATAAGTTCCTATTCCAAGAACAGGCATTTCGTATCCGCTGTTTAACTGAACCGTTCTTTTTTCCAAATCAAACTCCTTTTGATTCTGACCTATACTATCCTGTGCACAGGCAAAGGATAAGGCAAAGACAGAAATTAAAAACAAAGTGCATAAACCTTTTTTCATTTTACTTTCCTGAATATCTTTATTTTCTGTAAACGAAATACTGGTCGCGGTCTGTAATCCACCATCTGCCGTCTATCTTTTCAAACTTATCTTCATAGCGGATAAAAAGCTGAGAAACAGGGTCACTGCCAAAAATTGCAGTAAGATAGGTTGTTCCGTTTGCATGGGTGTCATCCGTAAAGGTTACGTAGTTCTGCCCAACCTGATGGAAAGAAATCTTAACCGTACTGCCAGACGCACTGAAAATTCGGATTACTTCGTCAATGCCTTTGATTTCATTTGTCCTGTCTTCAAAAATCTGGCGGATTGTAATGTCCCTGGAAAAGATTTCGCGGTAGGCTTCGTGATTGAACCTGTCGCTTTCAACGGCATAGCGGTCAACAAGGGCGCGGATTTCCATACGGTCCTGAAGTTCTGTAAGAGTCATAGCATCCTCCTTTTGATTCTGACTATTGCGGCAGGCACAGCCTGCAAATACAGCCGTAAGTGCAGCACATACTGATGTAATAAAAATAGATTTAAGTTTCATTTGCTTCTCCTGAGCTTTGTTTATCTTAGAAGAAGTATAATAGACACTTGTCGCTTTACTATGGTCATTTTATTTGCTGGTGATGAATAAGCGACACTTTCTGCAATTATGCCTATAAACTGACGGATTATTTCCTTACGCCCTGCATTCCCTTATCAAGCAGGGTTGCTGCAAGGTTTATCATTTCTTCAAGGGGAATCTTTCTTCCGTCTTCTACCCACTGGCGGTAAAGATAAAGAACTGTTGTGTTATATATATTGATTATGCTCTGGATGTAATCTGCCTTTGTAAGCTTTTCTTTCTGACCCTTCAGTTTTTTATCAACCTTACTCTGCATTCTTTCACGGATGTAATCAAAACGGCTGTCGCAGGTTATTTTTATAAAGAAGTCGTCCTGGCTTTCCATGTATTCAAAAAAGGTACGCACAAGCATAACCGTATCTTTGTTAATGTTGTATTTTGAAATCAAATTGCTGTATTCATCGGAATATTTATTCTGGATTTCTTTAAGCACGTCATCAACGCTATTGTAGTGCAGGTAAAAAGTATTGCGGTTTATGCCTGCCCGTTCTGCAATTACCTTTACGGTTATTTTTTCATAGGGGATTTCAAAAATCATTTCCTTAAAAACTTTCTGTACGGCTTCTTTTGTGCGGATTATTCTTAAATCTTCTTTTTTATCTTCCATAGATTTTCCCCTTCCATTGAATCTTTATTGAATAAAACCCTGCCCTTATTTTACAGCAAGAAATCCACAAACAAAAGGCACCTGCCGCTTTAGAAATTCTTTTTGTATAAACCATGCAGGTAAAATAAACAGAGCAGAAAAGTTAAAGCTTTTGAAATCGGAAAGGAAATCCACACCAGCGTAATGTTCCTTGTAAAGGCAAGAAGGGCAGCACTGCCGGCAAGGCTTACGGCCTGAACAATGCTAACCCAGAACGCCTTGCCGCTTGCCTTCATTGCCTGAAAAATGCCGCTCATCATGATTGCCATGCCGGAAATTACAAGTGACGTTCCTATAATCCTGAATGCCGGAATACCAATAGAAAGCATTTCTTCACTGGCAGAAAAGACGGAAAGCAAAAGACCTGGAATTGCTTCATAAAGGACAGTGCCGCACAGGGCAATCAATGCACTGGCCTTCAATGCAATGCTGATTGTTTTGCGTACACGGCCTTTTTTATCTGCACCCATATTGTATGCAATTATGGAAATAATCGTGTTCCTTATTCCCCATATTGGAAGGGCAACAAAACTTCGGACACGGTTATAGATGATGTAAACGGCAGGGGCTGCAAGGGAAAGGCCTGCAAGAACCTTATTCATTGAAAAAATCAGAATTGAACTGACAGACAAAGTCAGTGTCGTCGGGATTGCAATCATCATGATTTCCCTGATTAAAGAAAAATCAGGAAGAAAAGATTTTGCCTGCAGGCACACTTCACGGTTGTATTTTATATTAAGGAATAGTCCTGTTACACCTGCAACGCACTGGCCTGCAACTGTTGCAATGGCAGCACCTTTCATTCCAAGGGCAGGAAAACCTAAATAGCCGAAGATTAAAACCGGGTCTAATACAATATTGACCAGCGCACCGGAAGTAAGGATAACCATGCAAAGATTTGTTTTCCCTGTAGAAGACAAAAGGCGTTCCGTTATGTTCTGAAGCATAAGGCCAAAGGCACAGACAGTTACAGTCTGAGTATACTGCATTCCAAGTTCTATAATACGGGCATTATCAGTCTGGATTTCATAAAATGCCCTTACACCCGTAAGACCGAAGCCAAGGCACAAAACATAAACAGCACCGACTAAAAGAAAGCCCTGCCCTGCTGTCCTTGAAGCACCGCTGCCGTCTTTTTCCCCAAGCTTGCGGGATAGAACTGCATTTACACCGACGGCTGTGCCAAAGGAAAGTTCTACCATAATGGAAGACACAGGCGAACCAAGTGAAATTGCAGTAAGCGCATCCTGACCTATTCTTCCAACAAAAATGCTGTCTATTATGTTATAAAATGATGAAACAAAAACAGAAAAAATTACCGGCATGGCAAGCTTAAAAAGCAGGGCACCTTCCGGCATTGTTCCCATAATGTTTTCTTCTGATGTGTTTTCCATAGCTAACGTATCTTTGTCAGAAAGTATAATAGACACATGTCGCTTTGCTATGGTCATTTTATACGCATGTGATGAATAAGCGACACTTTAAGGAATTGTGCACAAAAAAATCCCGGCATACAACCGGGATTTAAGTTAAGCAAGATAAGTAATATTTAAGTTTGCAGGTTATTCTGCTTCGGCATAGTCGGCATTAGGGTCTTCTTCTTCTTCTGCTGCCTTTTTTGCCTTCTTTGCTTTTTTGTCTTTCTTAGCCTTTTTGTCTGCCTTTACAGCTTCTCCTGAATCTGCTTCTTCGTAATCTGCATCGGCATCTTCATATTCATCTTCGTAATCTTCTTCCTGAAGAACTACAACCGTAGACTGAACTGCTTCCTGAAGTTTTTCTTCCGTCATTGCTTCTACAAGGGTTTTGGCTTCTGCACGGGTAAAGTAAATCAGCCTGCCTGAATACTTTACTTCAATGTCGCCCTTCTTTTCTTCTGCATCAGCCTGAACAACCCTTATACAGAAATACGGAGACTTGCCTACAAAAATGTAGCCAAAGTAAATCTTTGGGTGTGCAATTGCCCTGTCGCTGATCATCTTCCAGACCATCTTTGCCCTTGCAACGCCGTAAGCCTGAACAAACTTTTTAGACCTCTTAAGCTTTTTGCCTTCGTAATCCTTTAAATACTGTTCGTAGGCTTTCTTTAGGGCTTCACGGCCATCTTTGTCAAAGCGCAGAGATTCCTTTGCAGCCATATCAGTCTTGTAAAAAAGACCCATGCTGCCGTCTTCACTGTAAACCTTAACGGTAAATTCTGTAGGATACAAATCTCCGGTAAAAGACTTCTTTATCCTTAAGTTGCCTGTTTCTACGTCTACTTCCTTAAACTTGCCGATTTTAACCTGGTCAATCTTATCCTTAATTGACTTTTTTGCAGATGCGCAAGTTAAAGCAAGTGCTGCAATGACAAATGCTGCCAAGATTTTTTTCATTTTAATTCTCCAGATGTTTATAAATTGATGTGCGTATATGATTAGTTTCTATTCAATGTCCATGGCATCAAGAAGCTTTTTAAGTTCCTTAAGTTCTTCCGCAGTAAAGGTTACTCCCTTGCCCATCTTGTTGTGTTCCGGGTCCCATGAGCGGATGTCGTATTTGGCACGGCGGCCACCCCAGGAAACAAGGTTTAATTCCAGCTTCCAGCCTGCCTTTGATTCTGAAAGAACTCCAAACTGCTTTTCTATTACCGGCGGTGTAAAATCTTCTGCCATAAGAACCTCCATATATGAATAAAAAATATCTTTACCTAAAGTTACAGGCTATATTCTAGTTCAGTTTGCCCGTTTTGTAAAATGGGGAAGTGAATAATGAAAACTACGCTAAATGCGTCTTCCAGCCAATCATGCCCTTTCCTTCGCTTGAAAAGACTATTGCTGTTTTATACATTTTCTTTCCGCTAACAGCAAACCGCCCTGCATATCCGTTTTCATCGATTTGCTGCAATGCCTTTTCTGCAACTATGTCAAAATCTCCGCCCTTATCCATTTTAAGCTCAAAGATAAAGACGCTGTCTTTTGTCATAACCACTACATCACTTCTTCCGCAAACGTTTTGAAGTTCAGAAACAACTCTGTAACCTGTCATGCGGAACATCAAATGCGTTACAGATTCATAGTAATTTTCGCACATTTCCTTTTTTACGATTGTAGGAAGGTCGGCAATCGCTGACTTTATGATTGAAAGCGATAAATCTATGTTTTTATTTCTTAGGGCAATCCTTAAATTATTTATTTCAAGCCCGATGTCATCGTATGGAACCGTCACAAATTTTTGCAAAACAACGCTTAAAAATCCCCCTTCAATTTCTTTGTTTGGAAAATCAAGTTTGTACAAGCGTGATTCCTTTTCAAAGTCCTTTATCGTCAAATATCCGCTCTGATAAATTACAGGCAGCATATTATTGCTGTCCGGGTCATAATTTTTAAACTGATCTTCCGTTACAAGCCTTCCGTTTACAAGATTTGTAAGCTCTATAGGCTGATTCTGTAATGTCTTTACAAGCATCGAGGGTGTTCCGCTTTCAAACCAGTATGAGCCAAAATCTTTCTGCTTAAAACATTTTAAAAGACAAAACGGATTGTAAACGCCTTCCGCATTGTGAGTAAAATGGTAGCCGTCATACATTCTGGCAAGTTTTTTCTTTGTCTCTTCGACCGTCATTTCCTGTTCTTGTGCCAGTGCTTTTATTTCAGGTTCAAAATATTGTTCAAGTTCACTTTCCGATATTCCGCAAAGAGTTGCATATGCTTTCTCAAGGCTAATGTCATCAAGCTGATTCAGTCCGCTAAAAATATTCACATGACTGATTTTTGTGATTCCTGTAATGAACAAAAACCTAATGTATTCGTCGCAGTCCTTTAGCGGACTGTAAAAGCTCCTGAATTCCTGGCGGTTCAGCTCTTCATATTCAGTGTAAAGGGCATCAAGAATAGGCTTATCGTATTCGTCAATTAAAATTACAACCTGATTGCCTGTTTTTTCATAAGCTGAATGAATAATATTGTTTAATCGTTCTGCAGGGTCATCAGATTTTCTTTCTATATTAAATTGATTTTCATTTTGCGTAAGGATTGTTTCAAAACGGGATTTCAGTCTTTCGTTGTTTTCATAACTGTTTGCACCAAAGCTGATTTTTATTACGGGGTATTCAGCCCAGTCTTTTTCAAGCTGTTCAATGGCAAGACCTTTAAACAAATCCTTTTTTCCACGGAAATATGCTTCAAAAGTTGAAAGCAAAAGACTTTTTCCAAAACGGCGGGGACGGCTTAAAAAATAAGGTGTACTTAACTGTGCAAGTTCATAAACATAGCTGGTTTTATCAACATAGACATAATTTCCTTTTCTAAGCTTTTCAAAATCCTGAATGCCAATGGGCAAAAATCGTCTTTCCATAGGCTCAATTATACCAATAAACATCCGGTTTTACCATGCAAATTGCATCAGGGTTAATGCGTTTGCCTTGCACATAGTTTCCTGTTCTTATAATTTACGCTGTCTGCTTGCATGCAGGAATTTTTTCTAATTCATCTTCAAGTTTTATACGGGCATCTCTTAAATCCAGTTCATTCTGCATGTTAAGCCAGAACCTGGAAGTTGTTCCAAAATACTTGGAAAGGCGCAAAGCCATTTCTACGGTAATTTTTCTCCTGCCATGAACTAAATCTAAAACAGAACTTGTAGAAACCCCCAGTTCCTTTGAAAGCCTGTAAGGAGTAATGTTCAATGGTTCAAGAAATTCCTGTGTTAAAATCTCGCCAACTGTTGGCAATTCAAATTTTTCTTCCATAAAAACCTCCGTTAGTGGTAATCCACAATTCCAACATCATACGCTTCAAAATTTATAAACCTAAACTGAATACGCCACTGATTATTTATCCTGATTGAACAGTAATCCTTTAAGTTTCCAAGAAGATGCTCAAACCTGTTTCCGGGTGGGATTTTTAAATCATCTTCATTTTCTGCAGAATTGATTATCAATAATTTTGTAAATGCCCGTTTATGAATTTCAGGGGGAATCTTGCCAGATTTTTTACCATTCCAGATTTTTTCTGTTTCAGAATCTGCAAATGACTTTATCATGGTTATATTATCTGCTACACAGATATATTTGTCAAGGAGATAGTAAATAAATTAATTTGTTTTTTAAGCACGCTTTTGCTGGGCAAGGGCTTCTATAACAGAAAGAGAAAGGCCTGTATCTTCCGCAATTTCTGCCAAAGTAAGTTTTCCCCTTGCTATCATTTTTAAAGCACTTTCAATTAAAATTGACTGAGACTTTTGATTTGCTCTTTTTTCTGCATATAATTCTACTGCTTCTCTTGCCTTTTTTTCTGCGTATAATTCTACTGCCTTGCACATAGTTCCCTGTCCTTCTTCTGTTTCCTTATAGTTTTTAACGCTATCTGCCAGCGGCTTGTAATTCATTTCCGATGACTTCTTTGCGTGGAAGTCACTCATCAGTTTGCCGATTGAATCGTTGCCTTTGTAGCTGCCGTTTACATAGATTATGTGGCTGCCATCTTCTGCATCCTGCCCAAGTTCCTTAACTATACGCTCAAGGTGATACAATGGCAGGCCCTTTTTCCAGTAATTGTCTTCCGTTATAAAAATCGTGTAGGAATCGTTCAGTTCCTTAATGGACTGATTCTTCTTGAGCATCCTTACATCCAGGCTGCTTGAATGAAACCTTGCACGCCTTGTGTTTGCACCACCGCTAGCCCTCTGAACTTCAATATCGTAATATTTACCCGTTTTGTCAATGGCAAGAATGTCTAAAGTGATCGTACGTCCTTCATTCTGGGGACTATGAAGTTCCATCTGGCCCGTTACGGATTCTACCTTTAAATCGTCGTGTTCAAGAATAATATTCAGCACAAGTTCAGGATTGGGCAAATATATTTTCCTTACGCTTTAGGTAGCTCGGCGGTAGAGAAGTTTTTTATTTAGAACTGGCACGCACAACACGGAAACCAAGGCTGCGGTAACGCTTGCCCGGGTCGCTGTCGACACGGCGCGAAACCGTGCAGTTACTGGCTCTATTATTCCAGCCACCGCCGCGTACCACGCGGTTATCGCCACCGATACCGACAGGGTTCATCTCGCTTCCTGTACTAACGGAGCCAAAATAGTCATAGCACCATTCACTTACGTTACCGCTCATGTCATATAAGCCAAGTTTGTCTGGAGCTTTTTTACCTACATCGTGTGTTCCAGCCCAGTCCTCTGGAATCTCTGACGCATTTTTCAACATTTCAACACCTGAGTCAGTTGTTGTTCCCGCTTTGTTGTTGTAAAGGTACCAGCCAACTTTATCTAAAGCAATGTTAATTCTTTTATCATCTGTTTCTGCTTTGTCTTTTCCGCTGAATGTGTAGTTCCAGTTTGGCTTTTCCGGGTTTCCTCCTCTTGCTGCATATTCCCATTCTGCTTCTGTCGGCAGGCGGTAGCCGTTTGCTTCATTGTATCGTGATACTGTAGCTTCTGTTATATTTCCGTTATCATCTATCCAAGTTACATCAATATCGTAGCATGGCGTTAGTTTTTCCTTTTTGCTTAAGGCATTACAGTAATAAACTGCATCGTACCATGTAACTCTTTGACAGGGACTCAAGAAAAAGGCAGGAAATCCAGGCCATAGCAAACACCCTGGAAGGCAAACAGCTAAACAATCTTTTATTGATAGCACGCGCCTTTAAGGACAGCCCGGACTTATAATGCACCGCTTGCCTGCCTTAAGCTTTCCAAACCACCGCCAGCCAGTATGCACACACCGGTATACGACCGCATACCGAATCGGTATATGGCCGTATTCCATATCGGTATATGACCGTATACCGGTTTGGTATATGACCATATACCGCACTGGTATATTACAGTATACCGGTTTGCTGCAGCCATAGATCAGTGTGTTGGAATTTAAGGGCGCACGATGTTCAGCAAATGTAGTCCGTAGTGTAAGGAATGCCCGTAAAGCATAGGCAGCCCCGGCAATGCCGCAAACCCTTTAAAATAAAAAACGCCGGCATATAAAACCGGCGTCCGCAAACTAAAACTTAAGCTTTAAGCTAAATAATACACGGCAAAGAAGTGGAAGATGCTGCCTGCAAGGCCGGCAAGGTGGAATATGCTGTGGGTCCACTTAAAGTTGCGCAGCAGGTAGAAACCGCCGCTTACAACATACAGGATGGAACCCGTAATCATAAGGGAACCGCACCTGGCAAAAACTGCCGTCATTACAACAACAGTTGCAAAGAATACAAAGATAGAAAATTCCTTTATCTTGGTGCCAAAAACGGCATAAAGGATTGCCATAAAGCCGTAAAGAGACCAGGTTATGGCAGCAAAGGCCGTCAGCGCACTGCCGCTTAAAGTGCTTAAGGCATAAGGAACAGACAAGGCTGGCATTAATACCCATATTGCCATGAATGTCATCCTTTCAAAAACTTTTCTTCCGCCCATAGCCGTAATTGCATGGGATAATGTTGAAAACAGGTAAAGGAAAAACCACACTGCACCAAGAATGGCATAGGAAGCCACCCAGCAAGCCCTGCCTGCTGCCGGTGCATAAAAAACACCCCTTATAACAAGAAGGACAATTGCTGCAACGCTCAATCCTGCGCCGATACCGTGGCTGATGGAACTGAATAAATCTTCACCAAGAGAAAAAGGACGCGGCTGCCTTGCATTATAAGACAGGCGTGCATTTGCTTTCTGCGCACTAAGTTCCTTTTTATGCTCTTTTTCTAAGGCTTTTGCCCTTTTGCGTTCTGCGTCAACGGAATATTCAAGCTTTACCTGGCGGATTTTTTCCTTTGCCTGTGCCTTTATGGTTTTAACTGCTGCCTTTCTTTTTGCTTTAAATGATTTTCGTGTAATTCTGCTGGAAATGTCGCCCATGATTTTACCTCAAAGTGTAATGATATAAACTGGCCTTATTATACTGAATTAATCCATTATTTGCCATAAAAAAACCCGCCAGAATCCATGGAATTCTGGCGGGAAAACAATGAAGGAAACAGGCATTTTCCATTAAACTAAACAGAGCCCTGCCTGAAGGCTATCTTTTGCAGCCGGGAACGGAGGAGTCCCTGCTGCAAATTTTAGTTCCTTAAAGTAAGACACACCATCTGTGTGGCTTGTTTTAACCATTATTTGCCTGACTTCTTTTTCTTTGATACAACGTCAAAGATAACTGCTAAAAGAAGAACAAGGCCTTTAACGGCACGCTGCCAGTTGGAATCAACGCCAAGGATAGACATACCGTTGTTAAGAACGCCCATGAAGATGGCACCGATTACGGCACCGCCTACTGTACCTGTTCCGCCGTAAGCAGAAGCACCACCGATAAAGCAGGAAGCAATGGCATCCATTTCATAGCTCTGGCCTACTGTAGGAGCTGCAGAATTAAGGCGTGCTGCACATACAAGACCTGCAATACCTGCAATAAAGCCCATGTTTGTATAAGCAAACATCATAACGTTGTCTGTGTTAACACCAGAAAGGCGTGCTGCTTTTTCGTTACCGCCGATTGCATAAAGGTAGCGGCCTGGAACTGTATTCTGTGTATAGTAAGAATAGATTCCTACGATTGCACCGACAATTACAAGGATAAGGGGAAGACCTTTATCAAGGGCAAGAAGGGCACCTACAATAAGGATTACTGCGCACAAAACAACCTGCTTTGCAATAAATCCGCCTGCAGAAGAAACTGAATAGCCTTTTCTGATTTTAGATGCACGGCTTACAATTGCAGAGAATACCGTTACAACACAGCAGGCAATTGCAATAATCATTGTTACAATCAAAGTAATCTTTGCATTTGAATCAACAAGTGCATCGTAAACGTCAACAGACATTTCATCATTTGGCTGCTGAAGGAACAGTTCCGGCAGGTAGCTTCCGAAGATGTTAAGGAAGGAATCCGGGAACGGAGAAATTGTCAATCCGTTAAGAAGGATAAGGGCAACACCGCGCCACAAAAGCATACCTGACAAAGTACAGATAAACGGCGGAATGTGAACATAGGCAATAAAGAAACCATGCCATGCACCGATTGCTGTTCCTACAATAAGACAGATAATAATTGAAGGAAGAACAGGCCATCCCATATTTACAATAAGGATACCGGCTACGGCACCTACAAGACAGATGATTGAACCAACGGAAAGGTCGATGTTACCACCCGTAAGGATACACAGAAGCATACCTGTTGCAAGAATAACAACCCATGCATTCTGGTTAATAAGGTTTGTAATGTTTGCCGGTGCAAAAAGGGATCCCCTATCTGCAGCCATAATTAAAACCTGGAAAAACAACATAACAGCAAGAAGGATAAGGATCATTGTATTACCCTTCAGTGTCTTCTTTAAGCTCTGAATATTTGCCATTTTAATTACTCCTTAAGCTCTATTTTCCTGAATTGATGATGCATGCCATGATCTTTTCCTGGTCTGCATCCTTTGCATTCATTTCTGCAACCATGCGTCCTTCGTTCATAACGTAGATGCGGTCGCTCATTCCCAATACTTCCGGCATTTCAGAAGAAATAAGGATTACGGATTTTCCTTCTGCAACCATCTTGTTGATGATGCAGTAGATTTCATACTTGGCACCAACATCGATACCGCGTGTCGGTTCGTCAAGAATAAGGATGTCCGGGTCTGCAAAAAGCCACTTTCCAAGAAGAACTTTCTGCATGTTTCCGCCGGAAAGGTTGCCTACATTTTCATCAACGGTTGCACATTTTGTGTGCATTTCCTTTGCTGATGCCTGGGCCACACGGCGGCATTCATCGTAATCATAAATCCAGTGCCTGGAAACCTTTTCCGGTTTTGCTGCAACCGTATTCTTTGTAATTGATTCCGTAAGGATAAGTCCGTTGCCTTTGCGGTCTTCCGTAACATAGGCAATGCCGCTTTTAATGGCAGACTTTACGTTTGGAAGTTCTATTTCCTTGCCGTTAAGGAAAATCTGGCCGCTGATGTTTGCTCCATAAGACCTTCCGAAAAGGCTCATGGCAAGTTCTGTTCTGCCTGCGCCCATAAGGCCGGAGATGCCAAGAACTTCTCCCTTTCTCAGGTTAAAGTTTACGCCGTTGCATACCTTTATACCGTCAAATACAGGGTGATCTACGTTCCAGTTCCTTACTTCAAGGCATACGTTGCCGATTTTTGGCGTGCGCTTAGGGAAGCGGTCCGTAATATCGCGGCCTACCATGGCAGCAATAATTGTATTTTCGCTGAATGATTCGTGCTTCTTGTCCATTGTCTTGATTACGGCACCATCGCGGATAACCGTAATCTTATCTGCAACGTAAGAAATTTCATTAAGCTTGTGGGAAATGATAATGGATGTCATTCCCTGCTTTTTGAATTCAAGAAGCAGATCAAGAAGATGCTTTGATTCGTTTTCGTTAAGGGAAGCTGTAGGTTCATCAAGAATAAGAAGACGAACTTTCTTTCCCAGTGCCTTGGCAATTTCAACAAGCTGCTGTTTGCCTACACCGATGTCTTTAATTAATGTATGTGATGATTCTTTAAGGCCTACTTCTGCAAGAAGCTTGTCTGCCTTATCGAAGGTTTCTGCCCAGTTAATTTTGGCTTTTGTGCCGCGTTCGTTACCAAGGAACATGTTTTCTGCAATTGTCAGAAGTGGAACAAGTGCAAGTTCCTGGTGAATAATTACTATACCAAGATTTTCACTATCCTTGATGGAGTGAAATTTACAAAGGTTTCCGTCATAAAAAATATCACCTGAATATGTGCCGTAACCGTAAATACCGCTAAGGACATTCATCAAAGTTGATTTGCCGGCTCCGTTTTCTCCGCAGAGGGCATGGATTTCGCCTTCTTCAACTGTAAGAGTTACATCATTAAGGGCCTTTACGCCGGGAAACTCTTTTGTGATATTTCTCATTTCCAATAATGCTTTTGCCATTGGAATCTCCTATTTTTATTTAATCCGTAAATTAAAACCCTTAATAAAGGCAGGGCCTGTAAAAGCCCTGCCTTGTCCTTTTCAGCCCAGACTATTTAAGCTGTGCTTCTGTGTAGTATCCAGAGTCGATAAGGAGAGACTTGTAGTTGTCAATGTCTCCGTATACTGGATCACAAAGGTAAGAAGGAATAATTCCTGTTCCGTTGTCGTATGTCTTTGTATCGTTGATTTCTGGTTTTGTTCCCTTCATCAAAGCGTCAACCATACCTACAACCTTTGTAGCAAGTGTACGTGTATCCTTGAAGATAGACATTGCCTGGAAACCAGCAATCATGTTCTTTACAGAACCGATATCACAGTCCTGACCAGTAACGATTGGGAAGTTAGCCTTTGTGTAGCCGGCTGCCTTAAGTGCGTTTGTGATACCCATTGCAACAGAGTCGTTTGAAGAATAAACGGCATCAAGTCTTGTTCCCTTTGGACCATACTTGTTTGATGTAATAAGGTTTTCCATACGCTTCTGACCTTCTTCTGTAGACCAGTTGAGTGTTGCACACTGTGCCTTTGATGTCTGGCCTGAGCGGCAAACAAGAACACCACTGTCAAGATATGGCTTCAATGTATCCATTGCACCACCGAAGAAGAAGTTGATGTTGTTGTCATCAGGAGAACCTGTAAAGAATTCGATGTAAGCTGGATCATCTTTTGAGCGGCTCTTAAGGTTGAGCTTGTCTACAAGGTATTCACCCTGAATTGTTCCAACTTTGTAGTTATCGAATGTTGCATAGTAAGAAACTGCCTTTGAGTTCATGATAAGGCGGTCGTAAGCAATAACAGGAATCTTCTTCTTTCTTGCCTGATCAAGGGCACCTTTAAGAGCGGAACCATCAATAGAAGCAATAACAAGAACCTGGCACTTTGAAGTTACCATGTTTTCAATCTGTGAAACCTGTGTTGCAATATCGTTGTTTGCATACTGAAGGTCTACTGTGTATCCGGCTTTTTCAAGCTGTGCCTTCATGTTTGCTCCGTCCTGATTCCATCTCTGGAGATCTTTTGTAGGCATTGAAACGCCGACTTTTGTTCCCTTTTTCTTAGCAGCGAAACAAGGGAAAACCAGTGCTGCAGCCAATAATACAGCTAAAATTTTTTTCATAAGATAATCCTCCTTAATTGATACCTTACAATAAAAATAGTTAGTGTCAGCCCTCATTGCTAAACGGGAACCGACACTACATTTGTTCTTAGGATGTTTATATACTACTTCAAATAAGCCCCTGCGGATTATCAATCTTCTTGAATTTCTTGTGAATTTATGGGAATTTTCATAAAAATCTTACACTATTATTACTTTTGTTCTAGATTTTCTTGCTGTCAGAAAAGTTAAGATGAAAGATTTATCAATATTCACTCCTGTCCAATTAACTCGCCAAATAGTCAAAAAGCCACAATTCGTTTTTGTCTGGCAAAGTTTTTGGCGGGGATTTTTCGTAAATCCTTGAGAACCATTTTTTCAAATCCCTGTGCTTGAAAAGGACCACGGAAAT
>JALELH010000074.1 GCA_022768865.1 Spirochaetia bacterium | reverse complement strand
CGGCAACAGCCTTATTGGCAGTGACTTTTACGCAGACAAGGACTTAACCCTTTTTGGCATGGAAGAACAGCGCAAGGTAAACGTCTTTGACTGGGACAAACAGTTTGCGGCCGTGTTTAAGAATGGCGGCTTTGATTGTGTCATTGGAAATCCGCCGTATGTTTTATGTCAGCCAGGAACAACAGATGAATATTTACTTAATTATTATAAAAATTATCATGTAGCAAGTTACAAGATTGATTTATTCCATCTGTTTTTTGAAAAATCGATAAAGTTATTAAATGATTCTGGCTTGATGGGATTTATTACACCAAATACATATCTTACAAATAAATACATAAAAGTTCTCAGAGAATTTATTCTCGAAAATACAAAAGTAGAACGTATTGTAAATCATGATAAAGTATTTGATTCTGTTTCAGTTGATGTAGCTACCATTATATTGAACAAAAATAAATCAAAAGATGATTCTGTAATAATACAGAAAACGGAAAAAGGTGTTTTTATAGATGTTTGCACAAAAAAACAAAAGGATTGGGAAAATGATTCTGAGTATGTATTTAATATAAATGAATCTTTTTCTTTAACATTAAAGAATACTTTTAATTTAGGTGATTCATATTCAAGTTATTTTGGAATACAAGCATTTGACAGAAATTCATCTATTTCAGAAGAAAAAATAAATGATGACTATTTACCAATTATTGATGGTGAAGATATACATCCATTTGATTATTCAGTACCAAAGAAATTTTTCAATTATAAGAAAGGGAATATTAAAAGTGGTGGGGACTGGTCTGTTTATTCACTCGAAAGAATTGTAGTTCGTCAAATTGGTGCTGTTCCCGTTGTTGGTTTATGTGAGAAAGATATACTTGCTTCAAATACGTTATATAGTATTTGGTCAAAAAATGATGAGTATTCTTTATTATATCTTTTATGTATTTTAAACTCAAAAACTTTGAAATATATATGGGCTTCAAAATATTCTGATAATAAAGGTTTGTTTCCAAAGATTAAAGGTTTTCAATTAAAAGAACTTCCAATCCCCACCGCCACAGCCGACCAGCAGCAAAAGCTAAGCTCCCTTGCCACCCAGATGCTGGACGCCCACAGGCAGCTTGGCCTTGCAAAATCAGAAGCTGACAAAGCCATGCTCGCCCAGCGCATAGACATTTTGGATGCCCAGATAAACGCCTTAGTCTATTCCCTCTACGGCTTAACAAAAGAAGAAATAGCAGTAGTAGAAGGAAGGTAAAAAAATAGCCGTTCCTTTGTTCAATACATGGAACGGCAGTGGTGACTAGTTATCTATACTTTTAGATATCTGTTCTACTTCTGTTACAGGCAGTTCAACAAGTTGAGAAATTTCGCCTGTAGATAACCCTTTTTTCAATAGCTTTTTTACAAAAGAAATATTAGCCTGCTGTATTCCCTGCTGCAAACCAATAGAAATACCTTCCAGTTTTCCTCTTTTTCTTGCATCCCTTAAACTTAAAGCTTCCACTTTATATTTCCCCTTGAATAAATTATCTTCTTTTGTTTCTTTTACGGCTTTGTCAATTTCAGCCGTAAAGTCGTCATTTACTTTGCTATTATAAATGTATTCTAGAAAGTTCTTAATTTCAATCTTTTCTTCTGTTATTCTGCTGCCAGCAAATGCTTAACTTTCAGCAGATCCTGACCTTCGTCAGGATGACGTGCTTGGTTCTGAATGGCATGCTGAGTTCAGGGTGATAAATGCATCTTACCCCTTGAAAAATGCAACTTGCACAAAAGCGGGTTTCATTGCACTTCATGTAAATGTATATTGGAACCACAAAATAATTCAGGAGTAGAAAATGATTTTAGAAGCAGTTTTACTTGGCCTTTCTACGGGAACTTACTGTTCCATGTATTGCGGCCCGGTCTTGATTCCTTTCCTTTGCGGAACGGAAAAAGTTTCCTACAAAAGGAACGCCGGCCTTACGGGTGCTTTCCTTGGCGCACGCCTTGTAATGTATTTTATTCTTGGTGCTGTCTTTGGTGCCATGGGTCTTCTTGTGCAGGAATTCTTTGATCCTTCCTTTGCAAGGCGCCTTTCTGTTTTTGCATACCTGTTCTGCGGACTTGTCCTTCTTTTTAACAGCCTTGGCGTGCGCTTTCCGTGGACTAAAGAATGCGGATGCAAGGTTCCGTCTCTTAAAATGGTCGGCAACGACTTTATGACGGCTATCCTTGCAGGCCTTGCCGTTGGCATGCACATCTGTCCGCCGATGTGGACTGCCATTGTGCGCTCTGTTTTTGGCGGCAACGGAATACCTGGTCTGTTCTATCTGGTTTTCTTTTACATCGGTTCACTGCCGTTTTTTATTCCCCTTTTAGGAATCCCTTTTGTTGCAAAAAGGTCAGCAGCAATCAGGCAGGTTGCAAGAATCAGTCAGTTTCTAATTGCCCTTTACTTCATTATTTTTAACGGTTTGATTCCGTTCCTGTTCGGTTAATTTCTAGGAGTGTTTTTATGAAAACTAATTCAGCCTTTAAGGCTCCCAACTGGATTTTGTTTTCCTTAATGTGTTTTGTTGTTTTATTGTTTGTTCTTTTTACAAATAATTTTTCCGGTTATGCACTTGTCTATTCTGCATTCCTGCTGTTCATCTACGGCCGCCTTACTTTTGGCAAGCGTGAAAGCAGGCCTAAATACAGAACCATTTTTATGGTTACCTATGCAGTGCTGTTCTGCGTTTCCTTTATTTTTGACCTGTATCAGGAACGCGGCAGCATGGCCATTACGGACGGTGCCTTTACCAATGCGGAACTTCCTTTCTGCCACATTGCCATTCCACAGGTTCTGATTCCATTTATAATCACCGGCAGGATTATTTTCCCTGCTAGGATTTTAAATCATTATGCTGCCCTTGCAAGCATGGTTCTTATCTGGCTTACCCTTGCCATAAGCATAGGACGCGGATGGTGCAGCTGGGTTTGCTTTTACGGCGGCTGGGAAGAAGGAAGCAGCAGCATAAGCAAAAAAAGGAAGATTAACCTTCTTCCTAAAAACAAGGAACTGCGGAACTTCCACATGGGCTTTATGGTTTTTATTGTCCTTGGTTCTTTAAGTGCCATGGCAAGCATTTACTGCGACTGGTTCTGTCCTTTTAAACTTGTAACGGAATACACCCCAATGAATACCATTCCGGCTTTGATTGCAGGCGTTATCTTTATTGGTTTGTTTTTAGGTTTTGTTGTTATCCTTCCTATCCTTACTAAAAGAAGGACGCAGTGCAGCACAATCTGCCCGTTCGGTGCTTTTGCTGCCCTTACGGACAAGGCAAGTCTGTTCTCCGTAAGAATCAATACGGAAAAATGCATTGGCTGCATGAAGTGTGCTAAGACATGCAAGTTTGGTGCCATTGACATTAAGACAATTCAGGATAAAAAAGGGCAGGTTGAATTCAACTGTGCCAAATGCGGAGATTGTGTAAGCATCTGCCCTGAAAATGCCATTTACTATGACTTTAAGTTTATCAGAAAGTGTGCTCGTTCTGAAAAGAAAAGCGGACGCATTGCAAAAGTCATTAAGGAAGTCTGCAGTCCGGAAAACATGTTCCGTTTTGCAGCATTCAGTTTTGCAGTAATCATGTCTGCCGGTTCTTCTATTGGTGCCATGAAAGTTATTGCAGGCCTGTTCATTAAATAAAAGGAGGTGCAGTAAATGAAAAATCTTATCTATAGGTTTAGGGTTGCCATTGCAGTCTTTATATGTTTCTGGGGAATTGCCCTGTCCTTTATGTTTGCAGGCCAGCTTAGCAAGATTATTGCCCGCGTTTTTAACCTTAAGCTGGACCCGGGCTTTACAGGTGGAACTGTTGCTGCTGTTATAGACGATGAAGAAAATGATGATGCCGGCTGCGGTAATTTAGTTTACCCCCAGAGCAGTAAGTTTAAGCAAGGCTGCCTTGATTTAGTGGAATACACTGTGCATCAGCCGGTTTACAATGCCATATGGCAGACCCACAAAGACTACTGGGCCCTTGATATGGACTTTGCATCAGAAGCTGATGACGTGCGCAATATTACGGTTTACTTTGGCATTAAGAACAAAAAGGAAAACCCAAAGCTTGCACCACTTGCTTCTTCTGCGGCAACCTTGTTTAAGGGTGCAGAAAATGTTTCTTTTAATAAAGAATATCCGTGGAACTTTGTTTTGTGGATTGCAGGCAGCAAGGGCAGGGTCTTTGATGCAGGCGGAAACTTTATTACTGATGTGCAGATGAACATTACGGATGGCGGCAGGAAAGTGCAGGTGCGCATTCCCCTGTATGATAAAAACCTGCAGCGGCTTTATACGGCAGAAGAAACTTTCCACTACGTTTTGTGCGGTGCCTATTCTGACTATGAAGAAGGCGGCTTTATGGCTATAGAAAGCAATGCTTCTTTAAGCCGTGGTTCCGTTAAAAATCCGGAAGAATACAATCCGCAGATTCCAAAGGTGTATGATGTTCTGGGAAGCAACAAATATCTTGCCGCCGCAGAACTAATGCCGGTTTCAGTAGAAATGACCGTGTCTGAAAATAGTAAATAGGGTAAATGTCTTTTTAAGAATAAGTTGAAGTTGTATTATAAATAAACGCCGTAGGCAGGTTCAGGCATGAAAAAAAATCTGCACAAACGAAGTGCGGAAGCCTTTTTTTCAGGACTGGTTCTGCCGAAAGGCGTTTATATTATATGCAAAATAATATTTTTATGATTTGACATTTACCCGATTAAACTATTTCTTTGTTGCAGTGTAGGAAAAATATAGTAGAATAGTCGGAGGGGAAGTTGATGAAGATTACCATACTTGAAAAGCAGCCTGGAGAAGAAGATGAAATAATCGTAAAGTGCGATTATATAGATGAAGAAATTACAAAGCTTCTTAACAGATTCAAGACGGGCCGTTCTAAGCTTACGTTTTATAAAAACTCTCAGATTATTCTGCTGGATCCTGCACAGATACTTTATTTTGAAAGTGTTGACGATAAGGTTTTTGCCTATACAACAGATGCTGTCTATGAAAGCAAGCTTAAGCTTTACATGCTGGAAGAAGAACTTCCTGCAAGTGATTTTTTCCGTGCAAGCAAGGCTGTTATTGTCAATCTAAGTAAAATAGAAAGCCTGTCTCCGGCATTCGGCGGCAGGTTTGAGGCGGTCCTTAAAAATGATTATAAGGTAATTATTTCAAGGAGCTATGTTTCTGTGTTAAAGGAAAAACTTGGTCTATAAGGGGTGAACTATGACAATTAATGAAAAGATTCAAACCATGCTTAAAATATATACAAGAATTGTTACCGGTATATTTTCCTTTTTGTTTTTTTACCTGCACTTTATTATGAACGATGCAATGGTTGGCGTAAGTGACATTGCAGGCATTCACCTTTGCGGAATTATTTCTGCCGTTGCCTATCTGCCGCTGATTACGGATAAAGAGTATTCAAAAACAAAAATGATTGTAATAAATGTTGTTCACTTTTTAATAGTGAACATTACGGTTCTTTCCATAGGTTATTTTCTAAAATGGTTCACCTTTAAAAACTATAAAACTGTTGCCGGTCTTGAATCCATGATTATGCTTATCTATGCCATCATGGTCTTTATAGAATACAAGATAGACAACTGCCAGGCAGTCAAGATGAATAAAAAAATCCAGGAAAGAAACAGCCGTTCAAATACCGGGGTTTAGAAAAACAAGTTTGCCTGAACTTGTCTGTCATCCTGAGGACGCTCAGGATCTGCTACAGGTTATAAAATAATTGCCTAACTTAGAAAAAGTTCTGGACAAATGCTGCGCATTTTTCAGAATGACAGTAGTTTGCTTATGCCTGCTGTTGTGTCCTGCTGCTCATCTTTATAAAGAAGTCCATGTTGTTTCCAACGAACAGAAAGCACCAGATGCACAATACGGCAGAAAGTGAAATTGTGCTTACAAGGGAAAGAAAGTCCTGGCCCTTTATAATGAGCAGGGGAATAATGATTAAAAAGCAGGCCAGAAGTCCTGTTCCTGAAAGGGCCCACTTCCTTAATGAAGTTTTCTTTTCGTGATAGTTAAGGCTGGTTTTGGAAATGGCATTAAGGACGTAGGTTGCCGTTTTAGAACTGTCTTCAGATTTAGAAAGTGCATTCTTTAATAGAAGTTTTTCTGCCGTCGTCAGGTTGCGCACCTTTGTCCTGCATTCTTTGCAGAATAAAAGGTGTAAAGAAATCTTCAGCGGCAGGCGTTCATGCTTGTCCAGGCTGTAGAATGTTTCCATGTAATCGATGCACTTTCTATTCATTTTGTTTTCTCCTTGTGTAAGGTGGCCCTTTATTTATAGTCCTTAAGTTTTTCTGCAAGGATTTTCTTTGCACGGAAAACATGGGATTTTACTGTATTTACCGGTATGCCCGTAACAGAACTTATTTCTGCATGGCTTAAGCCGTTAAAAAAGAACAGGTTTACGCATTCTGAATATTCAGCCGGAAGTTCCTTTACTGCTTCCCTTATGGCGTCTGCTGTTTCCTTTGCCATCTGCTGTTCTTCAGGTGTCTTTCCTTTTGAAACCAGTTCAACGGAATCATCAAGGGAATCTGCCTGCTTTGTCCTTGTTTTTTCATTCATGGCCGTTGTAAATGCAATTCTTGTAAGCCATGTAGAAAACAAGCTCTTGCCTTTGAAACTGTGCAGGTTTGTGTAGGTTTTTAAAAACACATTCTGACAGAAATCGTCTATGTCAGACTTTTCCCTGAAAAATCTGGCACCGATTATGCGGACCCTGTTTTCGTATAATTCAACAAGCCTTGCAAAAGAAAGGCCGTTTCCGTTAAGAGTTTCTGAAATAAGCTTTTCGTCCCTTAGTTTTACAAAAAGCTTTCCCAGCTCCTTTCCTGGATTTTTACCCATCAGCTAAAGTTATTTCTTTGGATAAAGTTTATAAAATACAAGAAGTGTTATTCCCAGTGCAAAAGGAACAAGCCCGCCAAGGATCCCGAAGGAACCCGGCTTAAGCAAAAGGAATATGCCCGTTATGACAATGCCCACGCCTAAAAGGCACAGGCCTGTAAACAGGGAAAATATTTCAAGGTTAAAGGTTATTTCTTTATAAGTGCCGTTCATTATTTTAAGTTTGTTTTCCTTGTGCCTCCAGAGAAGTGCAAAGAAAACAATGATGGCAGCAAAAGTGATTCCCACAATAGGAACAATGGAAATGATTACTTCTGCAACGTTTGATATTTCTTTTTCCATGGTATACTCCGATTAATTTCTATGCTTACATTATATTAGACACAGGAATTTAAATAAAGTTGCAGGCTATTCCATGTTTTCTTTTATGATTTTCAAGATGTAGTAGCCGAACTTTTCTGCCTTGTTTTCCCCAATGCCGTAGCAGTTTATAAGTTCCCGTTCTGACTTTGGCTTTTTAACTGCAATGTCCGTCATGGTTTTGTCTCCGAAGATTACATAGGGCGGAACATGAAGTTCATCCGACGCTTTTTTGCGCCATTGTTTTAGCTGTGCAAAAATTGCTTTAGAAGAAGCATCCATGTCTGCTGAAACCTTTACATTGTTTTTTACGCCGGCACTAAAGGCGGTACTTTTCTTTTTTGCCGCAGGCTTTGGAAATGTCCTGAATCCTGCACTTTCCTGTGCCTTTCTGTCTGCTGCCTTTATTAAAATTGCCTTTGGCCTTGCAACTGATGCTGCATTTAAACAGATGTCGCAGCAGCAATCACTTTTTTCTGCCGGGGTGGCTGTGTAAGATTCCCCGAAATAAGAAAGCATTTTTTTTCTGCGGCATTCAGTTCCTGCGGCATACTGAATCATTCCCTGCAAAAGTTTTTCTGCCTTAGACGGGTCTGATGCGTCTTTAAAGAAGAAACGTATTTTCCTTATGTCACCGGGACTGTAAAGCAGAAGTGCTTCTGACGGCAAGCCATCGCGGCCGGCCCTTCCTATTTCCTGATAATACTGTTCAATAGACTTTGGCATGTCGTAGTGGATTACCCAGCGTACGTCTGGTTTATTTATTCCCATGCCAAAGGCAACTGTTGCAACCATTATGTCAACCTTGTCCTGAATAAAGGCATTCTGGTTTCTTGCTCGTATTGCGTCACTTAAGCCTGCGTGATAGTTAAGGACTTTTAATCCCTTGCGTGCAAGCTTTTCTGCAACTTCATCTACCTGGTGCCTGGAAAAGCAATAGATTATTCCGCTTTCGTTAAGGTGGTCATTTATAAAGTCCAGAACCTGCCCGATGGCGTCTGTCTTTGGCTGCACGTTAAGGAAAATATTAGGCCTGTTAAAGCTTGCAACTAAAACATCAGGTGTGTCCATGTTCAGGTTTTTTACAATATCCTGCTGCACCTGTTTTGTTGCAGTTGCTGTAAGGGCAAGGCAGACGGCTTTGGGGAATTCTTTTCTGAAGTTAGCAATTTCCATGTAGTCCGGCCTGAAGTCGTGACCCCACTGGCTTATGCAATGGGCTTCGTCTATGGCAATGCAGTCTACCGTTACATTTGGACTGTGCAGCAGGTTTCTGATTCTTTCTGTATTAAGCCCTTCCGGAGAAACATACAGAAGCTTGATTTCTCCGCGCCTGATTCTGTCGTAACAGGATTTGCATGTTTCCCAGTCTAAAGAAGAATTAAGGTGAACGGCAGGCACTCCGTAAGATTCCAGTTGCTGAACCTGGTCCTGCATTAGTGCAATAAGCGGCGAAACTACAACTGTAAGTCCGTTCATTATTAAGGCAGGAATTTCATAGCAGAGGGATTTTCCGCCGCCAGTTGGCATTACGGCAAGGGTGTCGCGTCCTGACAATACATTCTGAATAACACTTTTCTGCATGGTTCTGAAACTGTCGTAGCCGAAAACACTTTTTAGCACCTGCTCTGCAGTTTTTGAATATTGCGGAAAATCCATTTGTTCCTCCATAAAGATTAGTCCTGTTTCTTCTGCAAATTGCAGTGAAGCATTGCGGACATATTCCATTAACTGATTATATTCTATATTGTCCAATATAGTACCTCTTTTGGTTTTTCTATTGCAAGAAACTATATTATCTGATATAGTTTCAACACTTGCCGGATTGGTGGAATGGTAGACACGAAAGACTCAAAATCTTTTGCGCGCAAGCGTGTTAGAGTTCAAGTCTCTAATCCGGTATCTTTTAAGGCACTCCTATAAGGAGTGCTTTTTTTATTTTTAATTCATAAGTTCCGTTGCTACTTTGCGGTAATTAATAGCCTCTTCCATGGAAACGGCATCAATTATTTCTTTTTCTTCCATGTCTGCTATGGTCCTTGCAAGCTTCATGCAGCCGCTGACGGCACGGGGTGAAAAATCATTTCTGGCAGTTGCCGTGTCCAAAAGCTTTTTTGCTTCTTCCGTAAGCTTACAGAAGTCCGCAATTTCTGCAGGAGTTAAAAATACATTTTTCTTGCCCTGCCGCTTTCTCTGTATTTTTATGGCAGTGGCAATCTTTTTCCTTAACTCTGCAGAACTTATTCCCGGTGTTTTTTCCTGTGCTGCTTTTCCTTCTACCTGCACCCGTATGTCTATTCTGTCTAAAAGAGGCCCTGAGAATTTACGCCAGTACTGTTCAACGGAACGGGCAGAGCAAAGGCAGATTTTGTCCTGTGAACCGTAGTTTCCGCATGGGCATGGGTTAGTAGACATTAAAAGCTGAAACCTTGCCGGGAATACTGTAGAACGTCCTGCACGGCTTAATGTTATGGCACCGGATTCCAGGGGAACACGCAGCATCTGTAAAACCGAAGACTTGAATTCCGCTGCTTCATCTAAGAAAAGGACTCCGTTGTGGGCAAGGGAAATTTCTCCCGGCAGGCAGTGGGGACCGCCGCCGCAGATGCCTTCAATGGTTGCCGTCTGATGCGGCATCCTGAATGGAACCTTTATTACAGACTTTTTGCCTGTTACATTAAGCAGGCCTGCAATGGACCATATTCTTGTAACGCTCTGGGATTCTTCCTTTGTAAGGTAAGGCAGAATGGAACTATACCTTGTCATGGAAAGTGTCTTGCCGCATCCCGGCGGACCGTAAGCAAGGACGTTGTGCCCTCCCGCCGCCGCAATCTGCAGTCCGCGCACAAGAAGGTCCTGCCCTGAAACATACTTAAAGTCGTTTTCTTCTTCTATTGGCGGAAAATAAATGCCGTCTATGCAGATGGAATTTTCAGGGACTTCCTGCTTTAATTCCTTATCATTTTTTGTAGTAAAGGCGGCGGGGTTAAAAAGGGCATTAAAGGCTTCTACAACATCTTCTGCACCAAATACCTTCATGCCTTCAACTTCCCTTGCTTCTTCTGCATTGGCAGCAGGAACTATACATTTGCGTATTCCTCCTTCCCATGCAGTACTTACGGCAGCATGGATTGCACGCACAGACCTTACCCTGCCGTTAAGTTCAAGTTCGCCCATAATAAGGATAGAATCGTCTGAATTAACAGGGTTGTCTGTTTTTTCAAGTTCTTCCGGATTAAAAGATGATGAATCCCTGTTCAGTTTTTCTTTTGCAGAAAGAACTGCAATGGCAATTGCCAGGTCAAAACCGGCCCCTTCCTTTTTTAAGTCAGCAGGGGAAAGGTTAATCAGCACCCTTTCAGGCGGAAACTGAAAGCCGGAATTAGTAATGGCACTCCTCATTCTTTCCCGGGACTCTTTTACGGCACCGTCGGCAAGCCCGACAATGTCTACTGCCGGAATTCCACGGCGCAAATCCACTTCTACTGAAACCAGTGAACCTTCATAGCCAAAAGGCGAAAAACAATAAATCTGCATAAATCCTCCAGATGTTTATTTAGTGTATATATAAATTATTTTAAAAAAAAATTAAAAAAGGACACTTTTCTGTAAAAAAAGTTAAAAAAATGTTAGTGTATGCTATGAAAAACGTTACTGTTCTTTGTTCCGTCATCGATAACTACGGCGATATTGGTTTTGTTTACCGCCTGTGCAGACGCCTTTCTGAAATTTCAGAAGATATAAGGCTCAGGATTGTTGTTGATAATTTGAATTCCTTTGCCTTTATGAATCCTGAAGTTAATCCTTCCCTTGCAGAACAGTATGTTAATGGCTGGAAGATTTTTGACTGGAATAATGGGGAAGCATGCAAAAAGGAATTTACGGAAAATGAACCGGAATTCATACTTCAGTGCTTTCAGTGCAGGCTTCCTGACTGGCTTGAAGAAATACTATACGGCGGTATTCTGAAAGGACATTCCTATATCATTAATGTTGAATATCTTACGGCAGAAGAATGGGCAGACGGATTTCATAAGCTGAAGTCAGGCACAAGGTCCATTCAGGTAAAAAAATCCTTTTTTATGCCGGGCTTTACAAAGAAAACGGGCGGTCTTGTTCTGGACAGCAACTTTAAAAGATGTCTGGAAGACAGGGCTTTTGCCATAAATATGGCCGGTGAAAGTTTAAATGCAGTTCAGAAAAAAATCCTTGCTGATGACGGTTATTTTAAGATTCTGGTTTTTTCCTATCCTAAGGATTTTGATTTTTTAGTAAGGGCAATTAATTCCTTTAAAAAGGCCTGCGTTAAAAAAATCCATGTGTTTATTGCAAAGGGAATAAGCAGCGAACCTTTTATGGCGTCCTGCAGGAAAATAAATGCTGAATTTGAATATTCCATGCTGCCTGCACTTAAACAGGAACAGTGGGATGCCTTGCTTTGTTCCATGGATTTTAATTTTATCCGCGGTGAAGATTCTTTCAGCCGTGCAAGCCTTTCTGCCATTCCATTTGTATGGCATGTTTATGTGCAGGATGAAGAATTTCAGCTTGTAAAGCTCAATGCCTTTTTAGAACGCCTTAAGCCCTTTTTTGATTCTGATTTATTTGAAGACTATAAGCGTTTTTGCTTTCTGTATAACCGCTATTATTCTGTTGAACCGGGCGACGAAGCCTGCCAGGCAATTGCAACCTTAAAAGATCCGCTTCCTAAAGAAACAGATGCTGCAATAGAAATGGAAAACCTTGCCTTAAAGCTTTTATGCACCGCAGAAAAAGGAAGGACAGGCTTTACAGATTCTGCCCGTAACTTCCTAAGCAACGGCGATTTAGCAGCAAACCTCCTTGCCTTTATGGATGAATGTGACATTTGATTTATTTATTTTCTTTTGTATTTTCATCCGGGCTTGCAACTTCAAGCAATGCCATGGCTGCAAGATTGTGGTTTATCTGCAGCCTTGCAGCCTTTTCTTTTGTTGTTCCTGCCATGCCAAGAGATTCTTTCTGCTTTTCCTGCTTTTCTTTCTGTTCAATGTAGAGTTTTTTAGCATTTAGCAGTATTTCACTTGCAGCATCAGCCCTTATTCCTAAAGTCTGCGCAACGTCTGCTTCTGATGTGGCTGCAAGGCTTGCTAAAGTTCCATACTTTTTTATGAGCATTGCTTCTCTTTTTGCACCGATTCCGGGTATTTTGGAAAATACGGAAATGGTGTTTTCCTTAGTGCGCAGTTCCTGGTTGCGGCTGGTTGCAAACCTATGGGTTTCGTCGCGGACACGCTGCAAAAGCCTTAAGGCATCGCTTCTTTTGGGCAGGCATATTGGCTGTGAAGTGTGCGGCCTCCATATTTCTTCATCACGCTTGGCAAGGCCTGCAATGGGAATGTCTAAACCTAAAGTCTGCAAAATAGAATCAACGGCATTAACCTGACCTATACCGCCGTCTATTAAAAGCAAATCCGGCAGTTCTGCATTTTCGTTTAAAAGCCTTGTATACCGGCGAGAAACTGCTTCTTTCATTGATGCAAAATCGTCAATTAAGCCGTCTGTTGTTTTAAGCCTGAAGTAGCGGTAGTTTTTTTTGTCCGGGTTTCCGTTATAAAAACTGATTAAGGAAGCAACAGGGAATTTTCCGCCTATATGGGCAATATCAAAGCCTTCTATTCTTACAGGCAGCTTATTAAGTCCAAGTTCCTTTTTAAGTTCTTCCATGGCAGGAAAGTCTCCCCGTTCACGTAAGCGGCGGATAATGTCTTCCTTAGCATTCTGCTGCGCCATGTTTACGGCTGCACGGTGAACCCTCATTTTTTCAGATTCATCAACGGGAATGATTTCTGTTTCTATATTGTAGGTTTCCTTTATCCAGCGTTTCATAAAGTCAGTTCCGTCTTTAGAAATTACATAAATTGACGGCGGAATAACTTCCTTTTCCGTGTAGTAGGCGCTCATAAATTCCGGTATAAGTTCCGTATCTTCACTTAAAGAAAGGGTGCGGTAATTGTCCCTGCCTAAGAGCTTTCCGCTGCGCATTTTTAATATGGTAAAGCTTACAAGTTCACCTTCACGCCAGGTAGCAATATAGTCCCTGTCATTCTGGTCAAAGCCTTCTACTATATTCTGGTTCTGCATTATGGAAAGGGCTTTTAAACCATCCCGCAGGCGTGCTGCCTTTTCAAAATTAAGTTCCCTGGCAGCCTGCTTCATCTGTTCTTCCAGTTTTTTTACCTTGTCTTCTTTACCCTCAAGTAGGGATGTTATTTCGCCGATAAATTCACTGTAGCTGGAGTCTTCGTTTTTTTTGAAACAGGGACCAAGGCATTTGCCCATGTGATAATACAGGCAGCCTGAATCCTTCTGGCGGAATTTCTTGCAGTGCCGTAAAGGGTATATGTCGTAGAGTGTTTCTATGAATGTATCAAGGGCGGCGGCGTCAGGAAATGGCCCGAAGTAAAGTGAACCGTCTCTTGCTACATTTCTTGTTTTATAAAGGCGCGGAAACTTTTCCTTTGTTATCTTTAATACAGGATAGGATTTTCCGTCTTTAAGGCAAATGTTATACCGCGGGTTATGTTTTTTTATAAGGTTATTTTCCAGAAGGAAAGCCTCGTATTCGTTTCCCGTTGTAATATATTCTATGGATTTAGCCCTGCTTATAAGGAGCCTGGTTTTTATGTCCTTCTTTCCGCTAAAATAGGATGTAAGCCTGTTCTTTAGATTCTTGGCTTTTCCGACATAAATGATGGTACCGCCTTCGTTGCGCCACATGTAAACTCCGCTCTGGTTTGGAGCTTTCAATGCAGTCTGATGAAGGACTTCCCTGGTGGAAAGAGGTTTTGCAGATGTTTGTAAATTTTCGTTGTCTTCGTTCATATTTAAGAAAATATGCTTTCAGTATAGCAGTTTTCCTTTGCGTTTTGAATACTGGCTTTGCAGAAGAAAAAACTTTGGTTATGGGCGGAAAAGAAGGCTGGCCTGTTCTTGCTAAAATGGACGGGGTTGTATCAGCCAAAGGAAAGTTCGGTTACGATGCAATTGCCCTTGCAACAAATTCCCACAGTGCAGACGAAAATACAGATTTATATCTTTCATTTGAAAACGGCAATGTTTATGACGTTACGGGCAGGTATAGCCTTACAATGAACGAATCCCTTACAACTGAAGTTAAATCCCTTATGGGAAAAAAATCTGCACTTACACGTGGAAACGGCGGCATAAGGCTACGCGGAAATAAAAACACAATCTTCGGCAAGGAAGGTCCCTGCGGTTCTTTTACAATCGAATTCTGGCTTAACCCTAGCATTGCAGAAAACGGTGAAATTGTATTTGCATGGCGTTCTTCAAGAACGGTTGCTGGCTATCCCCTTTATCAGATGATTACGGGCAGTTTTGCAGAAAATCATCTTCAGTGGGCTTTTACAAATGTCTTTAACGGATATGTAGACAATGACGGCAGGATTACACTTTCAAGTTACAGGACAATTATTCCTAATCAGTGGATGCATCACGAAATAAGTTTTGACGAAGACACAGGACTTCTTGAATACAGAATCAATGGCCTTCTTGAATCTTTAAAATATGTTACGACTAACGGACACGAAACAGGCGGTTCCATTTATATACCGATTCTTGGAGTTCCTGCTGATATTGAAATCAGTCCGAAGTATACAGGCTTAATAGATGATTTCAGAATTCAGAAAAAGGCAAGGGAAGAAACCAAAATAGCAGTTTCCATGGACACATATAAACGTGAAGGCGGACGTTTTGAAACTCAGCCTGTCCTTCTTTCTACGGGTGCTGAACTTACGGAAATTGATGCCCTTGTAAATATGCCTTCACAGACAGACATTGAATTCTATGTCCGCTCCGGTGATAATTTTTACAACTGGACAGATTCCTATCCGCAATGGATTCCTGTAAAAAACCGTAAAAAGATTGAAGGCGTAAAGGGACTTTATTTTCAGGTTGCCTGTGAACTTCATCCTGATGGTGCAGGTAAAAAATCTCCGTCGGTAACGGAAATGAAAATTAAATACAAGGAAATTCCGTCTCCCCTTCCGCCTTTTGAATTAAAGGCCTTTGCAGGTGATGGAGAAGTTACGCTTTCATGGCCTTATTCTGTTGATGAATCTGTCGGCGGTTATTATATTTTTTATGGAGAAAGGCCCGGTGAATATTTGGGACGTCAGGCTGCTGAAGGCAATTCCCCTCTTGATGTAGGCAGTGTAACATCAGTCAGGCTGACGGGTTTAAAAAACGGAAAGATTTATTATTTTGCCGTTGCATCATATTCAAAATATGACGGCAGGATTATGGGCGAACTTTCCAGAGAAACTTTTGCACGCCCGAAGAAAAACTAGAATCATAAACTGTGAATTATCATCAGTTAAAAAAGGAATTGGGTTATGGATATAAGGGAAGAACAAAACAGCATTATTATTGAACGGGCAAAGGCAGCAATCCTTGCAAGGGATTATGACCAGGCAGCAAGAATTTACAAAGGGCTTTTAAAGTCAGACAGGGAAAACATAAGTTATTTAACTGCCCTTGGTGATCTTTACATAAAGAACAATGAAGACAAGGTTGCCCTTGATTACTACAAGGAAATTGTCCGCCTTCAGCCTAAAAATGTAGATGCCTTAAATAATCTTGGCGGAATCTACAGGCGCCTTAAACTTTTTGATGAATCAATTACAGTTCTTGAGCAGGCAGTTCTGCTGGACAGTTCCAACAGCCAGGTTTTCTATAACCTTGGATTTACATATAAGCTCATGGGCAACTATGATGATGCAATTCAGTGCTTTAATACGGTTGTAGAAAATAATCCTCGTGACGTTCTTGCCTTTAACCATATCGGAACAATTTACGCTTCCCAGAAAAAACACAGGGAAGCAATTTTTGCATATTTAAAAGGTTTAAAAGCTGATCCAAATCATCCGGTCCTTCATCTTAACCTTGCAAAAAGCTATGAAAAGCTTGGAGAAGTTGAAAAGGCACAGGCAGAATATGAAGCATCATTAAAAACAAGGCCGGGCTGGGTAGAAGCAATCGAAAGCTATTCTGATCTTTTAATGAAGAATAACAATACAAAAACAGCAGGTGAAATCGTAAAGAAAGCCCTGTTCATAAATCCGAAAGACAGTGCCATGCATACAAAACTTGGAGACGTTTACAGCTGCCAGGATAATTTTGACGATGCAGAAAAAGAATATAATGTTGCACTTTCCGTTACTCCTGACTTTAAAAAGGCAATGGCAGGTCTTGCCAATACTTTTGAATCAACAGGCAGATTAGAAGAAGCAATTGAAATGGCTGATAAAATGGAATGCCTTTCTCCTGATGACGTGGAAGTTAAAAGGCAGCATGCCCACATTCTTCTTACTGCAAACAAAATTGAAGAAGCCGGAGAAAAAATCAAGGAACTTTATAATAAAAGTCCCGATGATGTTCACACTTTAAATCTTCTCGGTCAGTACTACATTTGTGCCGGTGATGAAAAAAAAGCATCCGGCTGTTATAAAAAAATAAAGACTCTTCGTCCTGATTATACAAGCTTTTACAGGGAAGCAGGTAAGCGCCATACTCAGAAAGGCGAATATAAAAAGGCGGAAGAATTCTATCAGAAATACATTGACCTTAACCCTAAAGACATTTCCGGCTACAAGAACATTGCAAAAAACTATGAATCACAGGGAATGCTTACTCAGGCAATTTCAACCTATAAAACCATAGAAAACTTTGATGCTGAAAATAAATCTTCCAGCAAAGGCCTTGAACGTGTAAATGAACAGATTCTGGAAGAGCGTGAAAAGAAACAGGAAAAACGAACTTCCATTACTGCAGAAGAATTCATGGACAGTGACGACGATATTTCTCCTGTTGAAAGAGTCCGTGTTGCAGAAGAAGTTAAGCTTTCTTTTGAAGACATGAATAATCCTGCACCTGTTTCAGAAATCGTCGTTAAAACAAAAGAAGAGCCTGTTAATTATGACGGTGGCTTTGCACAGCTTCAGCAGGATGAAATCTCTTTCGATGAAATTTTCAAGGAAGGCAGGCTTGATGAAGAAATTGAGGCGGATAATCAGGATCATTATTCAAAAAGCCTTGATGACCTTATAGGAGAAGTGGATTTAGACGATGAAGGTACCGGTCTTGAAGAAGATGATGCAGGTGATTTCTTTGCCAGCAATCCTTTTGGAACCGGCAGCAGAACAGGACTGCCTGAAGAAAATGATTCCGCTGCAGAAATTGAAGATTTAGGTTACGAAGATAAAAAACATGATGATGATGATGTCATTGAACTGGAACAGGACTGGCAGGATGACGAAGATTTAGAACCGGAAAAGAAACCTGAAGTGCAGAAGCCTGCACCTGCTGCTAAAAAGAAAGCAGATAAGAAAGCAGAACCGGAGCCGGAACCTTTGCCAGCTGAAGACTTTGATGCTGATGAAGCTGAAGATTTCCCTGATGCAGAAGAAACAGAAGAGGAAGATAAAGAAGAACTTCCGCCGGAAGAAAAGATTGATGATGAAATTTCAGAAGAACCGGAAGTCATACCTGAACCTTCAATTACGGAAGACAGCATAATTGATGATGATTACGAAGATGAAGACCTTTATGCAGCAGATGATGAAGAACCTGCCATAGATGATTCTTTAACGGAAGACGCTGAACCTGCAGAAGCAGAAGATGAAAAAATTGATATGGAACTTCTTTCAAAAGCTGCTGATGCCATTCAGACTGTTGCCGATGCAATTACGGAAACTAAAGCCGTAAAGAAAACAAATGTGGCAGCAGACCTGTTTGAAAAACTTCGTTCTTTAAGCACATATCTTCCGGAAGAAAAGCGTGAAGAATTCCTTGAAAGCAAAATCAGGCTGCAGCTTGATTATATTATTTCCAAACTTTCAGGCAGAAGGGGACTTTTAGGAACTGCAGCAATTTTACGCCACCAGCTGGGAAAAGAAGACGTTGCTTCAGAACTTGACAGCGGAAAAACACTTCTTCTTAAAGTCCTGGAGTATTCAAAAAATCTTGTCCGAGCCCTTCCGGATGCAACAATGGTTTCTTCCCTGAACGGCCAGATAGAAGACCTGCTTTCCCGGATTTAAGCATGGCTTAATTGTAATTTTGCAAATTTTATGTTATAAAGTCTCATTAATTTAAAATTAGGAGTAAAGCTATGCTTACACTTAAATTTGGCGGAACAAGTATGGGTTCTGCCCGCCGCATTCTAGACAGTGTGGAAATTATGTTGGGTCGCGCTAAAACTGACCGTATCAGTGTTGTAGTCAGTGCAGTAGCCGGTGTATCAAACAAATTGCAGGCAGCAATTGACGGGTGCATTACAGGCGGGACCGCTTCAACCTATGTAAGCGAACTCCGTTCAATTCATTCAGACATTTGTGCAGAAATTAAATCTACAATTTCTGATTTTGACACTGCAGGTGTTCTTGCAAAAATAGAATCTCACCTTGAAGAACTTGAAAAGCTTTTAAACGGTCTTGCTACTTTTGGCGAATGTCCTAATAGCGTTCACTGCCGCATTATGGGCATGGGCGAACTTATGTGTGCTCCTATTGTAGAAGCCGTTATCCTTGCAAAAAAGCAGAGCATTGTTCTTTTAGACAGCCGCAAGTTTATCTATACAACAGGAAACCAGAAAGAAGGAGATCCTGATTATGCACGCTGTTCAGAAGCTTTTGCTCCTTACAGGGACGGAACAAATTCTGCACAGATTCTTTTATTCCCTGGATTCATCTGTTCATGGATCGGCGGAACTGATGCAATGCCTGTAATGGGACTTTTAGGACGCAACGGTTCAGACTTCAGTGCTGCCATTGTGGGTGCATGCCTTGGTTCTTCTAAAGTTGAATTCTGGACAGACGTAGACGGCGTTTATACAGCAGACCCGCGCATTATAAAAGATGCAATTCTTGTAGACGACATGAGCTATGAAGAAGCAATGGAACTTTCATTCTTCGGTTCTAAAGTTCTGCATCCTAAAACACTTTCACCACTTGCCGCAAAGGGGATTGAAGCCTGGTCTCTTAATAGCCACAATCCTTCAGCACGCGGAACAAGAATCGGTAAAGGTCCGTTTGAATCAAAAACAACAGGACCTGTCCGCGGCATTTCATGCTTAAAAGATTGTGCAATGATTTCTGTAAGCGGTTCCGGCATGAAAGGACGCAAGGGAATGGCTTCAAGAATTTTCCAGGCTGTTTCCAACGCAGGAATTTCAGTTCTGCTTATTACCCAGTCTTCTTCTGAATATACACTTTCTTTCTGTGTCCGCAATGTCAATGCAGCACAGGCAGTTGACGTTCTTAAAAATGAATTTGCCCTTGAAATAAGCACAAAACTTGTAAACCCTATCGACGTGCGCAATGATGTTGCCATCGTTTCCATTATCGGCGATGCAATGAAGCAGAAGCGCGGTGTTGCAGGAACATTCTTTGATTCCCTTGCCAGCCGTGACATTAACGTTCTTGCCATTGCACAGGGTTCTGCAGAACGTTCTATTTCTGCAGTTATTAACGGAAGCGACGGTGACATGGCAGTCCGCGTTGTTCACCAGTTCTTCTTTAATACAGTTCAGTCCATTCAGGTTTATGCTTTTGGTGTGGGAACAATCGGCGGCACAATGGTAGACCAGATCCGCGATCAGTATAAGTCACTTCTTGACCAGGGTATTGACGTGCGCGTTATGGCTATTGCAAATATTGACGGCATGGTATTTGATGCAGAAGGCCTTGACCTTTCTGACTGGCGCAACCTTGTTAAGTCAAAGGGCAAGAAAACAAACCTTGATGAAATCCTTGAATTTGTAAAGCAGACAAAGCCATTGAATCCGATCTTCGTTGACTGTACTGCAAGCTATGATCTTCCTGAACGCTACCTTGATGTATTTAAGGCAGGAATGTCCATTGCTACACCAAACAAACGTGCAAACAGCATGAGCATGGACTTCTACAAAAAGCTCCGTGAAACAGCAAACGAAATGCACGTGCGCTTCCTTTATGAAACAAACGTTGGTGCAGGTCTTCCAATCATCGATACATTGCAGAATCTCTTTAAGTCAGGAGATAAACTTACTGGCTTTAATGGAATTATGTCTGGTTCCCTTTCTTACATCTTCGGTAAGCTTGATGAAGGAAAGAAATTTTCAGAAGCTGTTCTTGAAGCAAAGGAACTGCGCTACACAGAACCTGATCCGCGCGATGACCTTAAAGGAACAGACGTTGCACGCAAGGCACTTATCATTGCCCGAGAAGCAGGAATGGAAATTGAACTTGAAGACATTGAAATGCGTTCAATCTTCCCGGCTGACTTCAATATAGAAGGAACTGTAGAAGAATTCCTTAAGAAACTTCCTGAACTTGATAAATACTTTGACGACAAAATGGCTGCACTTAAAAAGGAAAACAAGGTTCTCCGCATGGCAGCTTCCATTAAAGACGGCAAGGTATCTGTCGGCATGCTTGAAGTTGGTCCGGATGATCCTTTGTATACAGGCCGCGGCGGTGAAAACGCATTTGTATTCCATACAGCACGCTACACACCGATTCCTTTGACAGTTAAGGGTTACGGTGCTGGTGCAGGCGTTACTGCTGCCGGTGTATTCGGCGATGTGCTCCGTCTTGTAAGCTGGAACTTAAGCAACTAAGATGGATGTTCAGAACAAAAAGTCTCTGGCTGCATACTGCGGAAAACCAGGATGCAACGCAGAGACTGCCGTTACAGAATATTTTAAGAACACAGTTGAAGCTTTGCCTTTAAATTCCTTTGAAGAAGTTTTTCAAAGCGTAACGGAAGGCAGGGCAGACTACGGAATGATTCCCATTGAAAATTCTTTAGGCGGCAGCGTATATAAAAATTACGATAATTTCAGGAATTATCCTGATGTTTTTATTTCCGGGGCCATTGCCATAAAAATAAGTTACTGTCTTCTTGGCGTAAAAGGTTCTAAAATCGAAGACTTAAAAAAAGTTTATTCTCATCCCCAGGCATTGCTTCAGACAAGCAGGTTTTTAAGCAGCCACAAGAACTGGCAGCAGCTGGAATCCTTTAATACGTCAGGTGCTGCACTTTTTGTTTCAGAAACAGGTTCAAAAGAAAATGCAGCCATTGCAACGGAAGTAAACGCTTCCATCTATAACCTTGATATCCTTGCCCGTGAAATAGAAGACGATCCGAATAATTTTACGCGCTTTGTTGTAATCACAAAAGAAAAAGATATATGCCAGAATGCCCACATGGCAAGCTTTATGTTCAAGGCAAAGCACGAACCTGGTTCCCTTTACAGGGTTCTGGGTGTATTCAATGATTTTGATGCCAACCTGACACGTCTTGAAAGCCGTCCTATACCAGGGCACCCGTGGCATTACCAGTTTTACGCTGATGTAGATTTAAAAAACATAAAGGGTAAGCCTGATAATTATGCAGAAAAAATAATTGAAAAATTAAAAGAAAAAGCAGAAGAAGTGCGGCTTTTGGGTGTATACTCAGAAGTAGGACGTTTCTGATATTGGAGGAATAAAATGGAAAAATATGTACTTTCAGTTCTTGTAGAAAATCACGCAGGTGTTCTTAGCCGTGTGTCAGGACTTTTCAGCCGCCGTGGTTATAACATCGATTCTCTTGTTGTCTGCGAAACTGCTGATCCGGATAAATCCCGTGCAACAATTGTTGTAAGCGGCGATGAATATATTCTGGAACAGATTAAAAAGCAGCTTTCTAAACTTGTAGAAGTCATTTCCATTGAACACTGCCAGAAAGCAGAAACATGCCAGAGGGAAATGGCACTTATAAAGGTAAAGGCAAGCGGAGAACAGCGTGCAGTGATTATTGAAACATGCAACATTTTCCGTGCACACATTGTTGATGTTTCAGAAAATGCACTTATTGTAGAAGCAACAGGAAGCGAAGAAAAAATAGATTCCTTAATCCGCCTTCTTGAACCATTCGGCATCCTTGAACTTCTTAAATCCGGCCTTGTAGCAATGGACCGCGGCAGCAAGATTATTAAATAATTGGTTAAATTAAATATGTTTAGTTACGGTAAGAAAAAGAAAGCGGTAACCGAGGCACTCTGAAGGTTGGCAAGCGTTTTGCCGTGGCAAAATGCGCAGTCCGATTCAAATTACCTTCTGTGTGCCGAATTACCGCGCTTTTTCTGATAGTAACTGAAATTATTTAACTTTACACCACTTGTCGTTAAAAACCTGCCAGGTGTTGTTTTCGTAAACAATATCTGCAATGCGGAATATGCGTTCCCTTTTAGGAAACGCATTTTTTATTTCTTCACTTAAACTGAAATCCGGCACAGGGCCATTGTCTGCAGTCCTTGCAAATTTAATCTGTAAATTTAATACAGAACTTTCATATTCAACCTTTACTGGAAAAAACAAAAACTCCTTTTGCCTAACCGGCACTTCAATTGTGCAGCTTGTCATTCCCAAAGGAATTTCTTTTTCTGAAAAGGCAAACAAAGGAAAGAGCGGATAAAGAAAAACCTTTCCCTGTAAAAAAGAAATTAAATGCTTCTGCATGTCAGCAAGAAAAAATAAAGTGTCCTTATGTGGAATCAATGCCTTCATAGTCCTGCACAGTGTAGAGCATTTCAGCTAAAAAGTGTAGAATGTTGCCCATGAGAAAGACAATTTCCTTTGCTGTAATCCTTGGTTTTATTACTGCCATAACATTAACTTCATGCACATATAAAGTTCAGCCTTCGGAACTTGCCCTGAACGGCGAAGGTTTCAAAGCCCTGAACAAAAGTTCAGTAAAGTCAAAGATTGACGGCAACAGGAATCAGTTTTTGTGCTACGGCTTTTCAGCAAATCAGATGGCACATTTTAAAAACGCAGTGTATAAAAACTCCGGTGCATCCCTTTCTATTCTCATTTCATTTAATTCAAAGCAAAAAAACAAAAAGGCAGAATATCCCTATGCCCTTGGATTCCTTTATAAGGAAGACCTTCCCCTTGAGCCAAAAAATGAACATAAGCTTTTAAACCGCCTTTTGTTTAAGGGTGACTACCTTGAATGCCAGAAAGACAAGGTAAGGCTTTCCTATTCCGTTTCTTCAGTGCAGGAAATTCCCTGCGGCTTCTTTGTCTATTCAACAAAAGGTGCTGCTGTTTCTGAAGTAAGAATCGACCATGCAAAAACAGGCTGGGACAACAGCACGGACATTCCGCTCTTTGCATGCGGTGCCCAGGGCGGAAATGTAATATGGAACTTTTCTTCTGCCGATTTATCTTCTGCAAGGAAAATGTTTCCTGAAAAGAATTCATTGAACAAAGTTATGCCTGTAATAGAAATTGGCCTGTTTCCTTTAGAAGACATAGGCACTTTAAAAAAACAGACACAGGTAGAACTTACGGCAGACGGAGAAGCAATTTCCATACGCCTGCAGAAAAATCAGGATAAGACAATAATTCAGAGTGCAGCATTAAGAAAAGGGTATGATGAAATTCAATTGACCGGCCACCCGGAACTTGTTTCTTCCATAATGATAAAGGCAAACAGCCCTTCCATTGCCAAGAATAAATTTTCTAAAGTCCTTATGCCGCTTAAAACAGACCTGGGTCTTGTAATGGACTGGCCGCAGGAAAACTGGCGCACAGCAGATTATGAACTTTATGAATGGAATCAGTTCCCCGGCGTTCTGTTCCTGGACTTTGCAAATTACAAAATACAGAATCAGTTTTTTACACGCCTTGCATATTTTGCAGAGAAGGCCGGCTATAAAGGAACTTTAGTAAGCAATGACTTTGTAGAAAACAAGCACGGCTACAATGCTCACGATTATAAAGCACAGGACCTTGCTGCATTTTTTACAACAGCAGAGCAGCAGGAATTTACACTTAATGACAAGGAATACCTTTTAAAGGATATTCTTGAAGCAAATAAAATCATAATAAAAAACAAGGACGGAACTTACAGTGCAGGCAGCGGTGCCGTCATTTCCTTTAGCCGCGAATCTCCGCGTTATTTAAGGCATGTGTTCTTAGCCCATGAAAGCTGGCACGGCATTTATTTTGTTGATGAAGATTTCAGAAATGTAGTTGCTGCCTGCTACAATATGTTTGATGAACGTTCCATGGAATTTTTAAAGACCTTCTGGGAAACACAGCCTGGCTTAGGCTACGACAGAAGTGACGAATACTTGATGCAGAATGAATTCATGTCCTACATAATGCAGCAGTCCTTTGAAAACATACGCCCTTATTTCCTGCAGGTTGCAGGCCGTGGTTCCGTAAACAGAATACAAAAGGAAGATGCAAAATATATAAGAGATACGGAAGCCCAGGCCTTTGTAGATGCAGGCCAGGTTTTAAACGACTACGCCTTTACCCAATGGGGTCTTGCCTGCGGCCGTGTTTCTTTAATGACAAGAAAGTAATTACATCAAATCCATGTTAAACTGTTTTTCGCTTTCTATGGTTCCCGGTGTGCCGTGGCCGGGGAATATCAGCGTTCTGTTGGGCAGCTTAAAAAGCTTGTCCTTGATTTTGCCGCACAGAAGTTTTTTAGAATACTGGCTTGAAGTGCTTCCTGTTTCTCCGGAAATTAAAGTGTCACCTGTAAAAAGAATGTCACCGATTTTATAAACCATGCTGTCAGGTGAATGGCCTGGTATGGAAAAGAATTCAACATTAAAGTTAGCAATGCGCGTCATGCCGTCTCCGTTAAGGATGCAGGAATTCATTCCGTAAGTTTCAGAATCTGCAGCATAAACCGTAGCATTGTAAATTTTAGTAAGGGTCCTTAAACCGTCAATGTGATGGGCATGATTGTGAGTAATCAAAATGCCAACAAGTTTATATCCGTTGCCTTCAATCAGATCTATAAGCCGGTTTGTAATCTGGCTCGGGTCTACGATTATGGCTTCCATTACATTGGGGTCGTCATTAACGATAAGGTATGTGTTAGTCCAGGTTTCAATACAGACATGAAAATAAACTTTCATAGACCACCTTCTCCTTCTGTTTCGCTGAAGTCTTCTATAAGACCGCCACGGTTCCTGTCTATAAGTGCTTCCCTTGTGTTTGAAAGTTTAAAGGAAACCTTTTCCCTTGCAGAATTATAGAAAATAGTTTTCTTAAGGTTGCAGTCCTGCATGGAAGTATTCATTAAAATGGCCTTGATAAAGCGGCTGTTGTATAAATCTGAATTGTCAAAGCTGCACTGGTAAGCCGTAATTCCGTTAAAGTTATTGTGAACAAGGTCGCTGCCGGTAAGAACCATATGCACAAGCTTGCCCCCGGCAAAAGAAGAAAACTGAATGTTGCTTTTAACAAAATCGCAGTCAGTAAAGGTTGCAAAGTCCATCATGCACATGCGCATGCGGATATGTTCTGCATGAATGTTGCTGAAGTTGGCATGCTGAAAGTTGCATCCGTAAAACTTCTTATTTGAAAGGTCAATTCCCTGAGCCGTAATTCCGCAGGCACTAAGGCCAACAATTATATCGTGAGTTTCCAGATAGTTTTTAAACTGTTCAAGATACTTTGTTTTGTCTTCCGTATGCTCAAAGCAAAAACCCGGAGCATCAATAATTACATCACCATCAAAGAAAGAAAGGGCTGGGTTATTGCATTCCGGGCACTGGCACTTGTTTACTGTAAACATGGGCAAATTTTATGTTATTGATAAAAAATAGTCAAATGAATATGATTTACAAAATGAAAAACATAGTTGATTTTGCCTTTCTGGACAGCGGAACAGGCGGCATTCCCTACATGCTGCTGCTAAAGGAAAAGTCACCGGAAAGCCGCTGTGTTTACCTTGGAGACACCGTTCACTTCCCTTACGGAGAAAAATCTTTTGAAGAAATCGTTGCCTGCTCTTCTAAGGCAATCAGCAGGATTATTGAACTGTGGAACCCCAGGTGCATAGTCATTGCATGCAATACAATTTCCGTTACTGCCCTAGGTGAACTGAGGAAGCTTTACCCTCATGTTCCCATAGTTGGAACTGTGCCTGCAATAAAACTTGCCGCCAAAGTTTCTTTGAATAAAAAGATAGGATTCCTTGCAACCAATGCTTCCGTAAACAACAGGTATTCAGAAAAGCTGATTAAGGATTTTGCAAGTGACTGTGAAGTCTATAAAAGGGGAGACCCGGATTTAATTGCCTTTATTGAACATAAGCTTTTTACTGCCACACAGGAAGAAAAGCTTAACGCCGTAATGGGTGCCGTAGATTACTTTAACGGCAAAGGCTGCGATACAATTATTTTAGGCTGCACCCACTTTACCCACATGGCTCGTGAAATAGAAGAAGCCTTTGCGTCTAAAAGCTGGAAGAAAGTCTTTGTAGTAGACAGCCGTGACGGTGTTTCCAACCACGCCCTTGAAGTAATAAAGACAGCACCGGAAAAAAAAGAAATGCCAGACCTGCCGCCAGACATGACATTCTTTGTCACAAGCCTGAACGGCAGCAGCGACCAGAAAGAATATGAAACCTTATGCAAAAAGTTTAATATCCCTTTCGGCGGTATGGTATAATATTTATAGACATTGCCGTGTGTTAAAAAATAATTGCATATATAAAAAATAGACGCCAGACATGAAAAAAGGCTGCCCTTGTTTAAGAGCGGCCTTTTTATTAAGCCATGGATGGCGCACAATAAGTTTAGCAATTAAACTTATGAGAGTTTTGCCTGCAAAACTCGGTTTAATAAAATTGACAGGAGGTCAATTTTATTAAAGCTTCGAGGCAATAGCGTCTATAAATTCCCAGCTGTTAAGGATTTTCTTTGCTTCAGGTGTAGCAAGGCGGGCAAGGTCTCCCGTCATGTAGCCTTCTTCAATTAAATCAAGTGTTGCCTTTTCAAGCTTCTTGGCAAAGTCTACAAGGGCAGGCGTGCCGTCAAGTTCGCCGCGTTTGGCAAGGGCACCGGTCCATGCAAAGATTGTAGCTACCGGGTTAGTAGAAGTTTTTTCACCCTTAAGGTAGCGGTAATAATGCTTCTGGACTGTTCCGTGGCTTGCTTCGTATTCAAAGTTGCCGTCAGGGCTTACAAGAACAGAAGTCATCATGGCAAGGGAACCGCAGGCAGATGCAATCATGTCGCTCATAACGTCGCCGTCATAGTTTTTGCATGCCCAGAGGATTCCGCCTTCGTGCTTCATGATGCGTGCAACGCAGTCATCAATTAAAGTGTAGAAGTATTCAAGGCCGGCTGATTCAAACTTTGCCTTGAATTCTTCATCAAAGATTCTCTGGAATATGGCCTTGAAGTTGCCGTCGTATGTTTTGGAAATCGTATCCTTTGTTCCAAGCCATACGCTGATTTTCTGATCAAGTGCATAGTTAAAGCAGCAGCGTGCAAAGCTTTCTATGGACTTGTCCATGTTGTGGATTCCCTGAAGAATGCCAGGACCCTTCATCATCTGGATTGTCTTGCGGATTTCTGTTCCGTCTTCCCCTGTGAACACAAGTTCTGCCTTGCCTGCACAAGGAACCTTAATTTCGCAGTTCTTGTAAACGTCACCGTAAGCATGGCGGCCAAGAACAATAGGCTTCTTCCAGCTTGTAACGCAGCACTTAATGTTCTTTACGAAAATAGGTGCGCGGAAAACAGTGCCGTCAAGTTCTTCACGGATGATTCCGTTTGGGGAACGTGTCAGCTGCTTAAGGTTGTATTCCTTAACGCGTGCTTCGTTGGAAGTGATTGTTGCGCACTTAACGCCTACGTGGAGCCTTTTGATAGCTTCGGCAGCAGCATAGGTAATCTTGTCGTCGCTGTCGTCCCGGCTTTTAAGACCAAGGTCGTAGTATTCTGTCTTAAGGTCAACAAATGGTTCAAGGAGCTTTTCCTTGATTACAGCCCACAAAACCCTTGTCATTTCATCGCCGTCAAGTTCAGCAATAGGGTTCTTCATTTCAATTTTTGCCATGTTAGTCTCCTGTGTTCTATATTTTAATAATTTATTTAAGGCATGAATTGCCGTTGTAATCCAGATCCGTAAGGACTTCCGTGTGGTCTTCAAAAACGGCAACTGTGTGTTCTTCGTGGCAGCTCCAGCTTCCGTCTGCAGTAACTACAGTCCATTCGCTGCCTTCTTCTATGTCTACGTCTGCCGTGCCTTCGTTAATCATCGGTTCAATTGCAAGAACCATGCCTGCCTGAATGCGCGGGTTAGGGCCGGAACACGGACAGTTAGGAACGCTCGGGTCTTCATGAACGCCGATGCCAACACCGTGGCCGCAGTAATCATAGACAACGCCGTAGTGGTTTTCTTCTGCACATATTTTATAAACGGCCTTTGTAATGTCGCTGATTCTGTTGCCCTTGCGGCAGGCATCAATTCCTGCTAAAAGGCTCTGCCTTGTAATGCGGCAAAGCTTCTGGTGTGCAGGCTTTACGTTGCCAACAAGAACAGTGTGTGTGCTGTCAGAAATATAACCCTTAAGGTTTATGCCGATATCAAGGGAAACAATGTCCCCGTCCTTTACTATTCTTTTTTTAGAAGGCACGCCGTGAATAACCTGATTGTTAATGCTTACGCATGCACAGCCGGGAAAGTTTTCTTCATACCATGCAGGCACGCCGCCAAACTTACGCACAAAGGCACAGCACCAGTCGTCAATTTCCTTAGTGCTTACACCGGGCTTAACTTTAGGAATAATTTCATTGAAAAGGTCTGCAAGCAGATGGCAGCTTTTCCTTATCCCGTTAATCTGATCTTCGTTTTTTAAGATAATCATATATACGCTCCAAAAATTATTAACTTCTTTACAGACGGTTAAAGGGCGCCAAGCCTTGCAGATTCTTCCCTGCATCTGGACGCCGTAAGCCTGTCCCCGATTTTTTCGTAGGCGTCTGCCATCTTGTTAAGGAAGAATGAATCGTCTTCGTTGCCAAGGTTCAAATCAAGTGCTCGCTCCCACGCATCTATGGCAAGTTCCGGACTGCAGGCATCTTCTATGTTGTTTTTAAGCACGTGGCGTGCAAGGCTTAAAACTTCCGGAAAGAACAGGCGGAAGTAGTTAAAGGAATATTCCATTTTAATAATCTGTTCCAGAAGAATGACTGCATCATAATATTCCTGCTGCAGTACAAGTTCTTCTGCAAGGATGAACCCGAAGTCCATAAAGTCTTCACGGATAAGCCAGTAGGAAAGCTTAAAGTCAGAATGTTCCATGTTCATGCGCTTGAACTCTGCAACGGCTTCGTCATCGTTGCCCTGAAGCAGGTCAAAAAGAATAAGCTTGGCACGGCTTTCGTAATCCGTCCGTTCCATAAGCCACTGCCTGTAGTCAAACTTTTTGTAGCCCGTGTTTGTGCGGAAAGGATTTTCTGAATTATTAAAGCCTGAATGTTTAAAAGAAAAAGATTCGTCAAAAAGCTGGCGTGCCTTTAAATCAGATAAGGTTTCGTAGGCGGACTTAAGTTCGCGGAATTCTGCTGAATCCTGCCCTGTAATGTCCGGGTGAAGAAGTTTTGCTTTCTGCCTGAAGGCGTGCTTGATTTCTGCAACTGTTGCAGTGTGTGAAACGCCAAGAATCTTGTAACAGTCTTTCATTTTTTCTTTCTATATAGTAGTGATTTTTGCATACTTTGAAAATATAGAATAAGAAAAAATATACGGGGAATGGGTGAGGATGCTTTTACAGATTCTGACCTGCGTCATAATGACAAAAGAATCCTGCATCTTTGTGAATATGCAGCCCGTTGCTTAAGTGCCGGCAGAAATAGGACGGCGTAGGTTCTTTTGTCATTCTGAAAAATGCGCAGCATTTGTTCAGAATCTGATGCAGGCGGATTTGATAGTCCTTTTAGATTGCTCCTTTATGAACTCACAAGTTAGTTCCAAATCATCGGGATTTGTGTAATCAGAACCGTTTAGCGCATTATAAAGCGACAATAACCAGTCCTTGTTCTCTTGCCGACCGAAAATCGCTTTAAAAAGTCTGTCCTTATAGATTACATTGGTCTGTGTTTGTGTTGGCATAAGTTGCCTCCTTAAAATTAAAATACGGAACCTTCAAAAAAGGCTCCATATATATTTATATTTAAAAAATGTCTTTTTTGTTGAAAAAAAATATATTTTTATGAAAAATCAGAATCAAAATTAGTTTATGTCTGCGGTGTCTGCTTACATAAAAATGAATATTAAGGCTTGCCATGATGTTTGGCAAATGCTTTCCCCCATTATTTCTATGCAGTCTATACAAGAATTGCGAAAGCAAGTGCTTTTCCCCTACGTACAGGAAGGCTTTGTTACATAACTTTGGTAACAGTTGTTACATAACTTAAGTAACATTGTTACACAGCGTTAAATAACATTGTTACATAGCTTAGGTAACATTGTTACACAGTGTTAAGTAACATTGTTATATAGCATTAGGTAACATTGTTACACAGTATTAAGTAACATTGTTACTAAATCGCAGTAATAGGCATAGTAAGTGCGTATTGCCATGTTTGACAAATACGTGCTTTATGCTTACATTTGTATTATCAAGGGGGAGCAAATGGCAGACAACATAGAATACCTTCCGTACAAGTCAGAACCGGTAAACCTTCATGAAGTTGAAGTTTCAATTTATAAAAACAATGTCAATAAAGACAAAGGTTCCTATGCAAAGGTAGAAAGGGAAATATGCCGCATAGACGACGTGATTGCAACAATAAAGGAAAAGGACAATGTTCCTTTGGACGTGGCAACCCTGCGTTTTGCAGCAGCACTTTACAAGGAAGCATTCCTTAAGCTTTTAAGGCAGGGATATTCCGTAGACTTTTTTGAACTGGGCCTTATGTATCTGACGGCCAGCGGCAGCATTACAAGCAGCGACCCGCGCAAATCTGACATTCCCCAGCTGGGCATAGGCTTTACGGCAAGTCCTGAAGCAAAGGCCGCCTTAAAGAAAGTCAGGGTAAGGATTAAGAAAAACAAGGATTCCCCCTATATTACTGATTTTTTTGACTATAAAAAAAATGAATATACCACTGAGCTTACTGCAGGCGGCATTGTTAATATTGAAGGCATGTTCCTTAAGGTGGCAGGCGTTGGATCCGGCGTGTGGCTTGCTCCTGCAGGTGAAAATAAGGGTGAATATGATGCTACAAAAATGGTCAGCGTTGCGGCCATTATCCATACTAAGCCCAGCCTTTTAACCGTTCAGCTGCCGGATGGCCTTGAAAGCGGCGTTAAGTACCGCTTTATTGTCAGGACCGCCATTGCCAAAAACCGCAGCCGCCCGACAAAAACACTTAGGCACGGCGTTTCGGAAGATACGGTGACGGTTGGATAAAAGTGCCGGAAGTAAATTAATCTAAAGTTTGTTTTTACGGTAAATGCTTTCGGCGTTTGTCCCAGGAATTGCATCCGCAAAACTATAGCAATCTCAAAGAAAATTTTTTAATTATAGGCTTTTTTTGTCTTATGTGGAAAATTAGTTATGGAGGCTGAATGTGTCAGATATAACAATTATTTTTGATGATATTGGTTCGTATTCAGCAGAAGAATTTAAAGAAAAAATGCTTGAATATGCAAAAAAGCTGACTTCTCAAAAAGCAAAGAAAAAGCAGCGTTTTGAAAAGTTCTTTGGCTGCATGAAAATCAATTTCGATCCATTGAACGTTCAAAAGGAAAGCCGAGATGAATGGTAAAATTTTGCTTGATACAAACGCTATTCTTTATTTAATGAAAGGCGATAAATGTATGATTCCATTTTTGAATAATAAGATTCTTGTTTCAATAATTTCAGAAATGGAACTTTTGTCTTTTTCCAGAATTACATTAAACGAAGATGTTCAAATAAGAAATTTCCTAAAAATGTGTAAGATTTTGAATGTAAATAGACGGATAAAGGAACAAACAATCTTACTTAGAAAAAATATAATATAAAATTACCTGATTCAATTGTTGCTTCTACTGCTATTGTAAAAAAATGTAAATTAATATCGGCCGACAAAGGTTTTAACAGGATTCAAGAACTAGATTTTGAATTGATAACTCCAAATATAGTTTAAAAGCTAACACATTCATTTCAGAAAAATGCGGAGCATTTGTTTATAACCCGCTGCACCTGCCTGCCGGATGCAGAGCCTGAAATCATCTTAGAATGACATTATTAATAAAACTTTTTGGATAACCATGATAGTGTAAAATATAGGAAAAACAGAAGAAATTAATAATTCTTTACTTGCTGATACAGTATGGATCTATGAGCAAGCTAGTGATAACTATAGAAAATTAGATATTATAACATTTAATAAGGATTCTACATTTACTTACGTAGTAAAAGATATTGAGGATGGCAAGGTAACCGATGAATGCAAAGGCAGTGAAGGAACTTATACACTTTCTAATGCCGGCATAATTACATTTAAATATACAAAACAGGTAATAGAGGGAAAATTAGAAGATTCTGATAGAACTGAAACAGCAACACTTAAAGGCAATAAAATAACTTTTCCTCCTGAAGAAAATGACGATGAAGAAACCGTATTTATAAAACAGTAGCCATAAATAAATCTTACATAACTTAAAAACTCCCGGTTGTGCATTTTGTGCGTTGGCCGGGAGTTTTTTTATTGCCGTATTCTTCCTTGATTTTTGTATTACTGTGTATTACATTGTAATAAGAGGTATTTATATGGCATTAACAGCAACTGCAACATTCAGGACAAGTCCGGAACTTAAAGCCAGGGTAGATAAACTTGCAAAAGAAACCAGAAGAAGTGCAGGGTATTATTACAATTTGCTTTTGGAAGAATATCTTGATGACCTGGAAGATATTTATTTATCTCAGAAAATACTTGCAGACATTAAAAGCGGCAAAGAAAAGGTGTATGACTGGTCTGATGTAAAAGAGATGGGCAATGTATAAAGTTAAAATGACAGAACTGGCTACTAAACAGTATCTGAAACTGGATAAGCCCATAAGAAATCAGATTACAAAATTCATTGATAAACTGGAAAATATTGATAATCCACGTTCAAGGGGAAAACCTCTGGTTTCAAATCTTTCAGGCTTATGGCGTTATAGGGTTGGTGATTACAGATTAATCTGCAGCATTGAAGATGATAAAATCTTAATAACAGTTCTTAGGCTTGGTCACAGAAGAGAAAATTATGACTAAAATACAGCTGATGCTTTTTGAAAAGCAGGATCTGTTTTTTAAGAAGTTTCAGGCGAAGTTAAATTCCACTGTTGATGAAAAGACAATCATTGGTTTCCGTATTGCCCGCTCTATCAGCAAATAAATTAGGTATTACTGCAAAATAGTAACACTTTATAAAAACTAATTTCTAAAACAAAACTCCCGGTCCTATGTATTTCTTCATCAGCCGGAAGTTTTTTTGTTGCTTTACTTGCTTAACTATAAGCGGAATTACAGGTTCTTGAATTTTGTTAATGCAGGCTGAATAAAGTTCAAAAACGGCTTTTCTAAAAACCTTTGCCGTGCAAAGTCTATGACAGAACAAACTGCAAAAACTAAAAGGCAGCTTAAAATCATAAGCAGCGGGAAAGCTGTCACAGTGTATTGCTTTTGCAGGCAGCAGAAAACCTTGTTCCATAAAAAGTCACGCATAACAACGCTGTCGTGAATTATGTAAATGCCGAATGTTGTTGAAGAAACAGCGTTAATAAAGGCAGACTGCTTAATATTTAACCTGCGGAAGTATTCAAAAAGACTTGCGGCACATACAGGATATAAAACTGCATTTGTAAATGCCTTGCGTGCAAAGTCTAGCAGCAGGTTTATAGAATCATTACCAGATGAAAAGTTTAGTAGGAATATTTTACAAGACCATTCAAAAAGCCAGAAGAATATAAAGACAGCAAGAAAAATGTTTTTGTTTATCTTAAATTCAGCCTGACGTAAAATTGCACCGATTAAATAGAATAAAATCGAAATTCTTAAATTGTCATAAGGTAAAGAAATTTTATCAAAGCAATAGTAGAAAACCCAGAATAACAACGTAAGCAGGCAAAGTGATTTTAATGAAACTAAAGAAATAATTTTATTGATTGCAGGAATAAAGAAAAACAGAAAAAAGTAAGCGGTAATAAACCACCAGGAACCGGATGATATTGGCAGGCAGGAAACTACAAATCTCTTAAACAGTATTCCCCCCCCCGATTACCTTTATGAATTGTAGGAAAGTTATAGATTTCCGTAAGTTTTAACACTGCAAAGAAAACAAACAGAACAAGAGAATAAAACATTACCTGAAAGAAAAGCTTTACAAGGCGCTGCGGCTTCCATTCGCTCTTGCACATAAAAAAACCTGTCATAATAAAGAAAATGCCCACGCCGATAGTTCCGCATGAACTGAAAAACAATGTTGCAGCCTTTGCGATGCCTGTGCCGGAAAGCCAAAGTCCTGTCTGTCCTTCATAAAGCACACGCTGAATTCCATGCACGGAATAATGCGAAAAAATAATCATGAGCATGGCAAAAATGCGCAGATGCTCAAAGTTGGACTGCCGCTGTGGCTTGCCATTGCCGACAGAAGTGATTTGATTTTGCATTAAGAAAATCTCCTTTTAATTTAGTATGAATGCCATTTTATCAATAATTCATAAAAGGAAACAATATGCCTGCCCTTACGGAAAGAATTAAATTTATTTTCATAATAATTATATTTTCTTCAAGAAAAAGTGTCATTTTATTTTTTTTTACCATTATAAGATATATATAGAGTTTTTTTGATGCTTCAGGCGGCAGAAAAACTGAAAACTTATTTTATAGGAGTAAAAATTAATGAATGAATTTAAACCCGTAGAAGAGCTCGAATTATCAGATGACTTTATTTTCTGTAAAGTCATGAAGAACCCTGAAATCTGTAAGGAACTTTTAGAAAGACTCTTAAAAATTCAGATTGAAAAAATTGAATACCCCGTTCTTCAAAAGGAAATCAGCCCTTATTACAAAAGCAAGGGAGTCCGTCTTGACGTTTATGTAAAAGACAGTAACCGGGTATTTGACATAGAGATGCAAAACGGCAGGAGAGAAGACATTGCAAAACGCACACGATATTATCAGTCCATGATAGATATTGACAATCTAATGAAGGGAGAAGGCTACCGGGAACTAAAGGAAAGTTTCATAATCTTTATAACAACTTTTGACCCTTTTGGCATGAACCTGCCTGTCTACACTTTTAAAAATCAGTGCCAGGAAGATTCCAGCCTGCTGCTGCAGGATAAGGCAGTAAAATGCTTTTATAATGCAACAGCCTATGAAAAGGAACCAAATGTTGAAATTCGGAAATTTCTAGAGTATATTATAAATCATAAGCCGACTGATGATTTTACAAAGGAACTTGATAAACAGGTTAATGACATTAAAGCAGATAATGACAACAAGGTGGAATATATGATTGAAGCTATTTCTTTATACGACGCCAGAAACGACGGCTTTGCACTTGGCAAGCAGCAGGGAATATCCATTGGTATTCTTCAAAAAGCAATTGAAACTGCCAGAAACCTTCTTGCCTCAGGCCTGTCCCTTGAACAGATTGCAAATGCCGTAAATCTTCCCCTTGCAGAAGTTCAGAAGCTGGCACAGGAACAAAATAAAAAATAAAAGTGTTTTAAATTGCCTAAGTGATGGCAAGATTCTCGGGTCGAGGCCCGAGAATGACAAGTATAGTCAAGTCCGGAATGGCAAAATGTCCTACATCACATAAATCCTGCTATGCAGTAAAAGTTCGTTGCCGGTGTCTGTAATGAGCACGTCGTTTTCAAGGCGCACGCCGCCAAGGCTCGGATCATACAAACCAGGCTCTAATGTTATTATGTTGCCTGGGACAAATACCTTGCCGGCCTTTTCCCTTTTGCTTACAAATGGGCCTTCGTGTATTTCAAGGCCTGTTCCGTGGCCAAGGCCGTGTGGCATGGTGCGGCCGGATGCAGCAAATATTTCGTCTGCCTTTGCAACGGCATCGGCAATCTTTCTGCCAGGCATGTAAAGCTTGCGGCATTCATCGGCGGCAGACTGAACAAGGTCCAGTAGCTGCTGCTGTTCCTTTGTGGGGTCTTTTGCAACGGTAATGGTGCAGTCGCTGGCATAGCCTTCGTAGCATACGCCAAAGTCCAGGATGGAAAGTCCCTTGCTTGCCCATAGGCCCCCTGTGTAACCCGGGAATGCATGTATTGCAAAACTGCGTGCAGGTCCTGCGGCAAGGGTGTCAAAGCTTGTTCGTTCTGCGCCGTTTTGCCGCAGGTAGCGTTCTATAAAAAGTGCCACGTCCATTTCTGTAGTAAACTTTCCGCTCTTAACGTTTTCTATAATTGCTTCTGCCATCTGGTCTGTTATGGCACATGCTTTTTTTGTGCATTCAATTTCGTAGGCATCCTTTACGGCGCGCATTTCCCTTACAAAGTCATGAATGCTGTCTGCCTTAAGTTCAAGGTTCCATTCAGGAAGTTTTTCTTTGTATTCTTCATACCTGCAATACTGTGTTTCCTGGCAGAATGCAATGGTGCTTCCTTTTGCGTATGAATGGGATTTTAAAAGTTCTACCAGTGCCTTTGCGTAGTCACGTTCATACTTTGCAGACGGAATTATCTGATCTGTATGGGCGCGTTCCCTTGCAAGGTTTTCGTCCCATGGAATTAAAACGCTTGAGCCGTCGTCTGTTATTAAAAGAAGTGCATCTGTGGGGTGTCCGGTTAAATAGCGCAGTGCAGGTTCGCGCCTTTCTTCGCTGTCTTCAAAGACCGCAGCCTTTATGCCGTGTTCCTTCAGATAAGAAGCAACCTTATTGCGCCTGTTTCTATACATTTCATCAAAATTCATTTTGTCCTCCTGTCAGTGAATTAAATTATATTGAATTATTGTTGCTAAAATAATAGTGCAGTTACTTACAGAAAAAGCGCGATAATTCGGCACGATAGAAGGTAATATGAATTGGACTTCACGATTTTGCAGGCAAAATCGTTCGCCAACCTTCTGAGTGCCTCTGTTATCGCTTTCTTTTTCTTCCAGTAACTGCAGTGTTTATTTATTAATTTTTATCTCTTAATTTTCTTTACTGCTGCTTTAACAATGCTGTCTCTGGTTACTGTTAAAAGAACAATTCCTACCATGCCGAAGACTGCCGCAGTTGCCGCAACGGGAATGCCGTGGCTTATGATTCTTCCGTGGCCTTGAGCAAGGCTAATGATTCCGCTGCGCATAAAATAAACAGGCACGGATGCAATTAAAGAAAATGCTGCAATCTTTACTGCATAGGCAGCAACGGATTTTACAAGGCTGCCCACTTCAATTCCCTTTGTCTTTGTTAAAAAGAAAAACAGGACTGCCGTGTTTACGGCACTTGCAATAGTCAATGCAAGTGCAATTCCCCTGCCGCCAAAGTTGCCTGCAAGCAGGGATGCTAAAGTTATGTTCACGGCAAAGTTTACAAGGCCTGCAATGGTAGGGCTTTTGGTGTTCTGCTGTGCATAGAATGCCGGAGACACTATTCTGTTTACGGCAATAAAAAACAGGCCTATGATGTGGAAGTCAAAAACTTCCATGGTCATCTTTACGGAATCTGCATTGAACTTGCCGCCTGAAAAAACAAGGCTTATTATGTTCCTGCTCATTAAAAGGGAATAGAATGTTATTGGTATAGAAATCAGTGCCATTATTTTTACTGACTGTGCAAGAAGTGCATTGAAGTTCTTCCAGTCCTGCTTTTTTGCATAGCCTGTCAGGTCCGGAAGAATTACGGTGCCAATGGTTACGGCGCAGATGCCCAGTATAAGTTCCTGAAGCCTTAAGGAATACTGCAGGCTTGAAACTACGCCTTCTCCTGCTCTTGTTGCAAGGGCAGATGATACAACGTCGTTTATCTGGTAGCCTGCCATGCCGATGATTGTAGGGCCTACAAGGGCAAAGACTTTTTTTGTACCTGCGTTGCCGAATGCTTTTTTTAATGAAGTAAAGGTTATGCGCCAGTTGTTCTTTAATACGAAGGGCAGCTGAAACAAGGCCTGCACTGTTCCCCCTGTAATTACGCCTATTGCCATGGCACGTGCAGGGTTTGCCATCCATCTTGAAAAAATATATGTGCAGGCAATTACTATGGTGTTGAATAAAATGGGTGTAAAGCCGGATGGAGAAAAGATTTTAAGTCCGTTTAATATTCCCTGGAAGAATGCTGCAACAGAAATTACTGCAAGGTACGGAAACATTATGCGTGTAAGGATTATTGCTTCGTTCATTGCAACGGCGTCTTCTGTTGAATAGAAGATTTTTAATATCCATGGCGTAAAAATCATTCCGACGGAAACAAAGCATACGGTTAAAAAGGAAACAAGGGTAAAGGTTGCCTTTACGAAGTTTTCTGCTTCCTTTTTGCCTTCCGGTGTTCCGGCGTCTTCAAGGTAATTCCTGAATGTTGGAATGAATGCTACGGAAATTGAATTTTCTGCAAATAGCCTGCGGAATAAGTTTGGAATCATGAAGGCAATTCCAAAGGCATCGGAAAAGGCACTTGTTCCTAAAAAACGTGCCTTGGTCATTTCTCTTATTAAACCCAGTATTCTTGAAAATAAAGTAAGGACAGAAAGTGAAAGTCCTTTTGCAAGCAATGATTTTTGTTTCATTTTTTTATGATACTACTTTTGCAAAAAGGCGTCTATTTTCTATAAACTTGCAAAAATAGAGTAATGGTTTATAATTTAATGTTAATGGGAAAATGGGTTAGGGAGGTCTATGTTGAAGAAACCGGATTTTAGCAGAATAAAAAGTGTTTTTAATGCAAACAAAGTTAAATCAATGTTCAGGGGAAAAAAGTTTAAGCCGGAAAAGAAATACCGGCTGAAGTTTATTCAGTATGTGGGTGACACTCCCATTCTTCCTATTAAATGGAAGATTTTAACTGTTTTTGTCGTAATGATTCTTCTTTCCATTTTTTCTACAAACCTTATTACCGTCATGCTTTCCCAGCGTGAGACAATTAAAAAGTCCAACATCGTTCTTGTAGATAAACTTGTAGAACTTTACAACGTGTGCAACACCCAGAAAGAAGTTGAAAAATATTCAAGGGACACTGATGCCTGCCTTGCTGCCATTGCAGAAGGTGCCATGACTGGCTTTGAAGACGGCGAACTTAACAGCGTTGCTTTCGGCATGGACATGAACGGTTCCATTTTGTTTTTTGCTTCCCCTAATAAGGAACTTAGGTGGTCTAACTTTCTGGACAAGGAAAAACTTGCAGAAATAAACAAACCCCTTGATGAACGCAATTCATTCCTTGACATGATGCGTAAGGCCCTTGAAGAAAAGGGTGCAGACATTATTGAAATAGAAGACAAGATTTCAGAAGAAAGAAAGAAACAGGCAAAGAAACCTATTCAGGGTGCCTTTAATTTTGTTTCCCAGGACGGCAGTTACAACGGCGTTTATAAATACCACGACGACTGGCGCATGTATATTGTCCGTGCCAATAAAACTTCCGATGCCAAAAAGGAACTTTACCGTGTCGTAATTATTATTGTGGCCCTTACAATCTGCATTACCACTTTCTTTGTTTATATGGGCACAAAAATCTTTGACGGCTTATTGAAGAACATTGACAGGTTTTCTAACCAGATGTATGAAATGCAGCAGAATCAGGTTCTTGTTCCACTGGATATTGAAGGTGCGCCTAATGATGACATTACCTATCTTGCCGCAAACTTTAACCGCCTGTCTTTTACAATCAATAACCTTCTGCATATATTCCAGAAATTTGTGCCGGAAAACGTTGTGCGCAAGGCTCATCAGCAGCAGGAAATTAAGCTTGAAGGCCGTCAGCGTGAACTTACAATTCTTTTTAGCGACATTAAAAGCTTTACCTTCCGCACGGAAGTTTTAGGAAACGACATTATCGGTCTTTTAAATGTTCACTATGATTCCGTTATCAAAAAGGTAAGCGAACACAAGGGCATTATCGGTTCCATTATCGGGGACGCCATTCTTGCAAGCTACGGCATAGAAGAAGGCACCCTGGATAATAAGTCTTTTGGTGCAATTAAGTCTGCGTGGGAAATTACTGCCGTTACTGCAGACTTAAGGCGCAAGATGTCTTTACGCCGCCAGCAGATGGAAGCAAAAAAGCCTCTTACAGAAATGGAAGAAAAAGTATATCAGGCTGTGATGCTTGATGTAGGTGTAGGCATAGACGGCGGTAATGTTTTCTACGGAAACATCGGTTCTTCAGAACGCATGGCAAATACCGTAATCGGAGACAATGTGAATTCTGCTTCCCGCCTTGAAGGCCTAACAAGAATATATAAGGTTCCTGTAATTGTAAGTGAATATATCCGTGATGACGCAATGCAGGATCCGGAAGCTAAAATCCGCTACGAGTTTTTTGAACTTGATACAGTTCAGGTAAAAGGAAAAACAGAAGGCGTTAAAATCTATATTCCGCTGGACAAGGACTGCCCTGCATCAGAATGGAATTATGAAAACCTTAAGCCTAAGTTTGACATTTTTGAAAAGGGCTTAATTACCTATTACGAAGGCGACTGGAAGACGGCACGTGCAGAATTTAAAAAGAGCGGTCTGCCTTGCACGGAAGTTTTCCTTGAAAGAATGGGACTTAAATCAGCACCAGACGGTTGGAGTGGAATATGGACAATGACATCAAAATAGAAGAAACAGAAGATAAGCCAAAGGCAAGAAAGCCGCGTAAGTCTGCTGATCAGAAAGCAAAGGAATCCATCCTTGCTGCTGCAGAAGAAGTTATTCAGCAGAAGTCAGGCAATGCAGAACATAAGGATGGTTCAGTGCCTGCCGTAATGCACGACGGTGGCAGCGCTAATCATGAGCGCATTCACAAGCAGGTTTCCGTTTTTCTTGAAAATGAACTTACAAAGATTTCCGGTGATGACGTAAAAGTGTCATTCAGTATGGAAAATGAATTTGCAAGGGCAAAGAAAAACAGCTTTAAGTTTTCATGGAAGGTAATGTGGAGCAGGCTTTTAATTTGCGTAATGGTTGTTGTTGCCATTACATTCATTCTTTTTGCCATAGTCAGCCACAACAATAAAAAGATTCCAGTAAACGTAAAGGGTTTTGACAGCGTTCAGCTTACGGAAATCCTTAATGACGTTGACAAGATAGAAGCCCAGATCAGGGAACAGGAAGAAAAGAAACTTGCATACGAGCAGAAGCGTTCTGAAAGAATCCAGAAAGTAGAGGATGCCTATTCCGCAGAAAAGCAGCGCATAGTCAATGCCTACAATCAGGAAAAGAAAGCTGCTGAAAAGAAGTTTGCTCAGGAAGGTAAAAAAATAGAACAGACTAAAGGTTTGTTTAAGGGCATGCGCAAGGATAGAAACGAAGAACGGAATAATGAAAAACTGGAAGCAGCCCTTGCAATTGCAAAAAAGAAACATGACGATGCAATGGCCGTAAGCCGTAATAAATACAGGAATAATCTTGCCCAGGCAAAGAACCTTTATAAAGTAGAAATTGATAACTGTGTAAGCACAATTAAAAGGTTAAGGGAAGACCGCTACAGGTTTGATTCAAACAAGGTTAAATACCAGGCGGAATACGAAGGCAAGCTTAAGGACAAGGATATTCTTCACAGAAGGGAAATGGCAAACCAGAAGAAAAAGTATGATGAACAGTTTATTGAGCAGAGAAATGAATACGAAAGCCAGATTGCAGCCCTTAATAAAAAACTTGAAGAAACCATTGCTGCTGACAGTGAACGTGAAAAGGTTCATGTGGAAGAAACAGTCAATGCCTATGACCCGGCCCTGCTTAAGGATGCAAGGGTAAAGAAAATAGTCCGTTCATCAGGCAATACGGAATATAAAGTAGGCACGGAAGACAGAATCAGTTATCTTCCAAAAGAAGGTGCTTCAGAGCTGTTTAAAAAAACACTTAACGCCCAGAAGGATTATTACAGCGACCTTGCTTACCTGGCAGACGTTTACGGTCAGTTCCCTCATAAGGAAAACAGGGCCATTGTAACTTATGCAAAGGCAATGCGCTCTCTGGCAAACAAGGCAGGCAATGAAATCTATGCTTCCAGCGTAAATGAAGTAAACAGGATACTGGAAGAAAAAAACAAACTTGAATACGAAAAGAAAACTGCCATTGAAGAGCGTAACACAATGCAGAATGATTTTGAAAAGATTCTTGAAGCCATGTGTCAGGAAAATGCTGCAGGCAGAGGTACCAATGGAGTAGTGACAACGGTTTCAGAAAAAATATATAATGCCTATGTAAGCCAGGCCAGCCGTGGAATTTTTACTGCGGATCAGAATAAAGGAAAAGTATTTCCTTGTTCCATTTACCGCGGAGAAACAAAAATTGCCATTGCCAGGGTTGAATCTAAAGGAAAAGGAAAATATATTCTTTCAAACATTGCGTTAAGCGGAAGTTCTGCAATAGGTTCCGGAGACCGCATTGTGTTTGAAAAACCATACTTGCCATGATGAAAGAAAAAGAAAGACTTGATAAAATTCTTGCTAACAGCGGTTTCGGTTCAAGGCGCGATGTTAAGCGTCTTGTGCGGTACGGTGAAGTTCTTATTAACGGAGTTCAGGTAAGGGATCCTGAATTCCATATTGATGTGGATAATGACAAGGTTGTTATTAACGGCGAACCCCTTGTAATAGAAAAGCATTCATACTTTATGATGAACAAGGCGGGTGGTGCAGTGTGTTCTACTAAAAGCGACCGCCATCAGACTGTCTATGAATTCCTTGATGCTGCAGATAATCAGAAAAGGCTGGGCGGTTCCTTGAGCACTGTGGGCCGCCTTGATGCAGACACGGAAGGCCTTTTGATTTTTACTACAGACGGCGAACTTAACCACAGGCTGACATTTCCTAAATACGAAGTTAAGAAAACCTATCTTGTTCATCTGCGTGACAAGGTTTCAGATCAGGATAAATCAGTTTACATTGAAAAAGCAAGGCAGGGCCTTCATATTCCTTCCGCTGCCAATGATCCTGAATGTGATGCAAAGCCTTGCGTCATAGAATTTATTGAAGATGACAAATGCAAGATTACGGTCACGGAAGGAAGATTCCACGAAGTAAAGCGCATTTTTATTGCCCTGGAAAACGAAGTTGTCTATCTAAAGCGCCTTAGTATGGGCACTTTAAGCCTTGATGAAAACCTTGCCTGCGGACAATACAGAAGCCTTACAGAAGAAGAAGTTTCCGCCCTTAAAGAACTGGTAAAATAAAAACTTTTGCTAATATGGTAATAATTGTTATTGAAAATACACGCCGTAGGCAGGTTCATGAATGAAAAAAAATCTGCAGGAGCAAAGCGACGTAATGGCAGCGCAGCTTCAAGCCAGCCTCAAGAATCGCAAAACAACCTTTACAAGAATTGCTTGCAATTCTTGAGGCGAAAGTTACGACTTGCATCGGCTTCTAAAGAGCTTTTACTTTCGCCATGGTTCTGCCGGAAGGCGTGTATTTTCAATTAAGGAGTATATATGAACAAACATGTAATTAAAATGAAAGTCATTACTGTGGCTTTTGTTGTAGCTTCCGCCATTGCCCTTGCATTTATTGCATGCCGCAATAAAACCGCACCCCTTGCAGACGGAACATATACTGCAAGTTCTGAAGGACGCAACGGCCCTGTAGTAGTTGAACTTACAGTTGCAGGCGGAAAAGTTGCATCTGCAAAAGTAATACAGGAAGAAGAAACTGATTTTGCAAAACCTGCAGAAAGTTTAATCTGTGAAAAGTTTGTAAAGAACGGCGGAAGTGTTTCCGGTATTGATGCCGTTTCCGGTTCTACCATTACATCAAATGCAGTTCTTGCAGCACTTAAAAATGCCCTTGCCCTTGCCATGGGAAAAGAAGAAAAAGTTGCAAAGGCAAAGGATGAAAGCTGCGACATCGTAATCATCGGTGCAGGTGGTGCAGGCCTTACTGCTGCAACGGAAGCCGCTTCTAAAGGAAAGAAAGTTATTGTCCTTGAAAAGATGGGTGTCTGCGGCGGAAACACAATAAGCGCAACAGGCGGACTAAATGCCAGCGAAACTTCAATTCAGAAGAAGCTTGGAATTGAAGACAGCAATGAATCTTACTTCAACGATACAATGAAAGGCGGCCACAATAAAAACAATCCGGAACTTGTGCGCAACATGGTAGAAAAATCTGCTGCTACAGTAGACTGGCTTATTTCTATTGGTGCAGACCTTACTGACGTAGGCAAGATGGCAGGAAGTTCCAATAAAAGAACACACAGACCTCAGGGTGGTGCTGCTGTTGGTGCTCATTTAATTCCTGTTCTTGTAAAGGCTGCAGAAAATGCCGGTGCTGAAATCCGCCTTAATTCTAAAGTAACTGACATTATAGAAGATAATGGCAGGGCTGCAGGCGTTACTGTAAGTGCAAAAAACGGTGACTATAAAATCATGGCTAAAGCCGTAATAATTGCATCAGGTGGTTTTGGTGCCAATGCAGAAATGGTTGTTTCTTATAAACCAGAACTTAAAGGCTTTGGCACAACTAATCACAGGGGTGCTACAGGAGATGCCTTTGCCATGGTAAAAAAGTTTAATGCTGCCCTTACACAGATGGATGAAATTCAGACACACCCGACTGTTGTTCCCGGCAACGGAACCATGATTACGGAAGCTGTCCGCGGCAATGGTGCCATAATCGTAAACCGTGACGGAAAAAGATTCTGCACTGAAATGGCAACACGCGATGTAATGTCAAAGGCAATCCTTGAACAGAAAGGCCAGACTGCATTCATCGTATTTGATGAAGACGTGCGCAAATCCTTAAAGGCCATTGAAGGCTATGTTTCTAAAGGTCTTTTGACAATCGGCGAAACAAAAAAGGAACTTGCAGAAAAGCTTAACATTCCTTATGATGCTTTTGAAATTACCATGAAGGAATATGCACATTCCGTAAGTTCCGGCGCAGATCCCCTTGGACGCAAGCAGAATGAAATGCCGCGCCCGCTTACAAACGGACCATTCTACGCATGCGAAATCGGGCCTGCTATTCATCATACAATGGGCGGCATCGTAATAAACACAAAGGCAGAAGTTCTTGATGTAAACGGAAATCCTGTTCCGGGTCTTTATGCTGCAGGAGAAGTTACAGGCGGCATTCATGGCGGCAACCGTCTTGGCGGCAATGCCGTTGCAGATATCTGTATTTACGGCAAGATTGCTGCAGATTCTGCATGTGAATGATTTAGTCTTGAAATTATATTAGATTTAATGTTAAATTGAACTGAAATTAATTTTCAGATACAATGGGGAATCAAATTGGGGTTCCCCATTTTTTTTTATTGGAGGCTTTAATGACGGATATTGAAATTGCACAGAAAAATGTAATGGTGCCTGTAACGGAAGTTGCAGCTAAAATTGGTCTTACAGAAAAAGACCTGGATTTGTATGGCTCTTATAAGGCTAAAATAAATTTTGAAAAGCTTAATTCACTTCAGGCTTCAGGAAAAAAAGGCAAGCTTATTCTTGTTACTGCCATGACACCGACTGCTGCCGGCGAAGGAAAATCTACGGTTACTATTGCCCTTGGTGACGGTTTAAATAAAATCGGAAAGAAAACAGTTATTGCCTTGCGCGAACCTTCACTTGGCCCTTGCTTTGGCATTAAGGGCGGTGCATGTGGCGGCGGCTATGCACAGGTTGTTCCTATGGAAGACATTAACCTTCATTTTACAGGTGACATTCATGCCATTACTGCAGCAAACAACCTTATGGCTGCTTTAATAGACAATCACCTTCAGCAGGGAAATTCACTTAACATTGATCCTAGGACAATTACATGGAAGCGCTGCGTAGACTTAAACGACCGTGCCCTGCGCAATGTAATCATCGGTCTTGGCAGCCGCATTGACGGTGTTCCCCGTGAAAGCCATTTCCAGATTTCCGTTGCTTCAGAAATCATGGCTATTGTATGCCTTTCTAAAAGCATTTCTGAACTTAAGGAAAAGATTAGCAAAATTACAATCGGCCAGACTTATACAAAAGAAAACGTATCTTTCGGTCAGCTAAAATGCACTGGTGCTGTTGCAGCACTTTTAAAAGATGCCATCAGGCCAAACCTTGTTCAGACACTTGAAAAGAATCCTGCATTTATTCACGGCGGACCTTTTGCAAATATTGCCCACGGCTGCAATTCCATTAATGCAACTTTGTGCGCCCTTGCTACTGGAGACTACGTTGTTACTGAAGCGGGTTTTGCCGCAGACCTGGGTGCAGAAAAGTTCTTTGACATTAAGTGCCGCATGCACGGTCTTAAACCAAATGCTGTAGTTATAGTTGCAACATGCCGCGCCATTAAAATGCACGGAGGCGTCCTTAAGGCAGATTTAGGAAAGGAAAACCTTGAAGCAATTAAGGCAGGCTTTGAAAATGTAAAGGCACATATTGCCAACATTAAAAAGTTTGGCTTGCCTTGCGTTGTTGCAGTAAATAAATTCATTACGGATACTGATGCAGAAGTTGCCCTTGTTCAGCAGCTTGCAAAGGAATGCGGCAGTGAAGCAATTCTCTGCGAAGGCTGGGGGAAAGGCGGAGAAGGTGCAAAAGCACTTGCAGAAAAAGTTGCTGAACTTTGTGATAAGCCGTCTGACTTTAAGAATATTTATGATCTTAACATGCCTTTTAAAGCAAAGATAGAAACTCTTGCAAAGGAAATATACGGTGCTTCCTCTGTTGAATTTGATCCTAAGGCATTAAAGAAACTTGCAGAATATGAAAAGGCAGGCTATACAAATCTTCCTGTCTGCATGGCAAAGACACAGAATTCCATCAGCCACGATAAGGCTAAACTTGGAGCTCCAAAGGGCTATGTATTCCCTGTACGTGACGTTCAGCTTTACAGCGGTGCAGGCTTTGTTGTTGCTTTTGCAGGAGACATTGTTGACATGCCTGGCCTTCCTAAAGTGCCGGCTGCAGAAAACATTGATGTTGATGACAACGGTGTAATTTCAGGATTGTTCTAATAGATAAACTTTAGTTTTCAAAAAAGAAACGCCTTCCGGCAGAACCAGGCCTGAAAAAAAGGCTGGCTAGAAGCTACGCTGCCAGTGCCGCACTACGTTTGTGCAGATTTTTTTTCATTCCTGAACCTGCCTACGGCGTTTCTTTTCAATAAAAGATTTTATATTCAAATAATCCTGATATTACTTAAGCTTCTACAACATTAAGGATTGCTTTTAAAAGGTCGTCGTATTCTTCAAAAGCCTTAAGCTCCGGATTGTCTTTTTTAATCTGGTCTGTAGAGCGGAAAAGGAATCCTGCCTTGCTTGCCTTAATCATGGCAAGGTCGTTGTGGCTGTCTCCGCTTGCTATGGTTTCAAATCCGCATGACTGAAGTGCCTTTACAGTTGTAAGTTTAGACTGTGGACACCTCATCTTAAAGTCTGTAATTTCACCGTTTTGAGCAACAACAAGTTCGTTGCAGAAAATTGTAGGCATGCCGAGTTTTTTCATCAGCGGTCCTGCAAACTGACTGAATGTGTCGCTTATAATGATTGTCTGGCACTTAGAACGCAGTGTGTCAAGAAATTCCTTTGCACCAGGAAGCGGGTCTATTTTAGAAATTACATCCTGAATTTCCTTTAATCCAAGTCCGTGTTCCTTAAGGATTCCGATGCGCCATTTCATAAGTTTATCGTAATCCGGTTCATCACGGGTTGTGCGCTTAAGTTCCGGAATGCCGGAAACTTTAGAAAATTCAATCCATATTTCAGGAACAAGAACACCTTCAAGATCAAGACAAGTAATATACATAATTCTACCTCTGTTTCTCCATTATATTAAAATTATTTCTGCATTGAAACTAAGTTCAACTGCATTCAATTAAAAAAGATGAAGCATGTGCTGCATTAAAAGGCTTACGGCCGTAATTCCAATCCAGCATGTAAATCCCATGATTAATGGTTTTCCGCCAGTCTTAACAAGCTTAACGATGTTTGTATTCAAGCCGATGGCAGCCATGGCAAGAACAATAAAGAACTTGCTTAAAGTCTTTATTGGCTTAAAAATGCCTGCATCAAAACCAAAGTGAATTAAAACAGTTGTAATAACGGAAGCGGCAATAAAATAAAGGATAAAGAAAGGAAATATTTTCTTCATTGAAACTTTTGTTCCTGAAGTTCCGGATTTCTTTTCCTTGTGTGTCCTGATTAATGCAAGAACAAATGTAATAGGAATTATTGCCAGTGTTCTTGTAAGCTTAACGGTTACAGCCGTATCAAGAGTTTCTGAACCAAGGTTAAACATGCTGTCCCATGTTGAAGCACATGCCGTTACGGATGAAGTGTCGTTTACGGCAGTGCCTGAAAAAATACCGAATGCTTCACCGGAAGTAGTATTGAACCCGATTAACTTACCGAAGCTTGGGAAAATGAGTGCTGCAAGAACATTAAAGAAGAAAATAACAGAAATAGCCTGTGCAACTTCTTCATCATCGGCATCAATTACAGGTGCTGTTGCTGCAATGGCAGAACCGCCGCAGATAGAAGAACCAACGCCTACAAGTGTAGAAATCTTGCCTGGAATCTTAAGCAGCTTGCACAAAAGGAAAGCAATGATAAGTGAAGTAGAAATTGTGCTTACGATTATAGGCAAAGACTTCTTGCCTGTTTCAAGGATTACGTTCAGGTTTAATCCGAAGCCAAGAAGGATAACTGCCCACTGAAGGATTTTCTTGGATGTAAATTTTACACCCTTTTCTATTGGTGCCTTGTTTTTAATAAAAAGCCCGATAACCATTCCAAGCAGAATGGAAATTACTGCACCGCCGATAATTGGAAAACAGTTTCCAATAAACCATGAAGGAACTGCAATTAAAATGCAAAGGCAGATTCCCTTAAGATTTTCTTTCAAGAAATTCATTTTGATACCTCATAAATGCCAATCTAAAGCATATTGTTTATATTTATTTTTCTTCAATAGAATATATTAAACTTTAATTTTTTTGAAGATGTATTAATTTTATATTAAAGAATAATTTGTAATATAAATGTGTCTGATGATAAAAATAATGCGCAAACAGTTGCACAATTTAATGCTTTATAAATTGCAAATAGGTTCCTTTTATGGAATAATAAGGGCAACAAAGAAACGAGAGGTAATGCTATGAAGGTACTTGTTATTGGTGGTGCAGGCTATATCGGAAGCCACGTTGTAAAGGAACTTATGGCTAAAGGTCACAAGGTAACTGTTTTTGATAATCTTTCCAGCGGACTTGAACAGAATCTTTTTAAGGAAAACGGCTTTATAAAAGGGGACATTCTTAACCCGGAAGATCTTGATAAAGCCTTTGCTGAAGGTTTTGATGCATTCATTCACCTTGCTGCATTTAAGGCTGCCGGTGAATCAATGATTTATCCTGAAAAATATTCCATTAACAACATTAACGGAACAATCAACATCCTTAATGCTGCCGTAAAAAACAACTGCCTTAAAATGGTATTCAGTTCAAGTGCTGCAGTATTTGGTGAACCAAAATATATTCCTATTGATGAAAACCATTCTAAGAATCCTGAAAACTACTATGGATTTACAAAACTTAAGATAGAAGAATTCATGGCATGGTATGAAAAGCTTAAGGGCCTGAAGTTTGCTGCCCTCCGTTATTTTAATGCAGCAGGCTATGATCCTGAATGCGTTCTTTACGGACTTGAAAAGAATCCAGCAAACCTTCTTCCTATTGTAATGGAAGCTGCATGCGGTAAAAGAGCCGGCGTTAAGATTTTCGGCAACGATTATCCTACACGCGACGGCACCTGTATCCGTGACTATATTCACGTTTCAGACCTTGCAACTGCACACGTTCTTGCACTTGAATACATTGATAAAAACAAGGAAAGCCTTACACTTAACCTTGGAACAGGAAACGGAATTACTGTTACAGAAATGGTTGATGCTGCACGCAGGATTACAGGCAAGGACATTAAGGCAGAATATGTTGAACGCCGCCCTGGAGACCCTGCACAGCTTACTGCAAAGTCTGACCTTGCAAAGGCAAAGTTAGGCTGGGAACCAAAGTACAGCGACGTTGATACTTTAATTGGTTCAACATGGAATGCATATAAAAAATACTACAATATGTAGTTTGTATTAGACAGCTTAAAACAGGTTCTGAAATGCGCTTCAGGACCTGTTTTTTTTGACTTAAACTTCTTTAGTATTTATAATCTTAAACATGAACAACGAAGAATTTATCCAGCTTAAAGACTTTATTTATGATAATACTGAACTTGCTGTGGACTTGGAAAAGACCATAACATGTATTCCTGCCCTTGCTCCGGAAAATGGCGGAGACGGGGAAAGCAAAAAATGTGCTGCCATTGAACAGTGGCTTACTGCCAACGGCATAAAGAACATGGAGCATTTTGATGCACCGGACAGCCGTGTTTCTTCCGGCGTGCGTCCTAATTTAGTTGCAACAATTCCGGGTAATCTGGACGATTACTGCGTATGGGTTTGTGCCCACATGGATGTTGTTCCTGCAGGTGAACTTTCCCTGTGGCATACAGACCCGTGGCAGGCAACGGTAAAAGACGGAAAGATTTACGGCCGCGGAGTAGAAGACAATCAGCAGGGGCTTTGTTCCGGCGTCCTTGCTGCCTTAAGTTTTGTAAAGCAGCACATAATTCCTGAACACACTATAAAGCTTCTTTTTATGGCAGACGAAGAAGTTGGTTCAGCCTATGGAATGCTGTGGCTTTGCAAAAAACATCCGGAACTTTTCGGAAAGAATGACAGAATCCTTATTCCTGACGGCGGAGACAAAACAGGGCATAGCATAGAAATTGCAGAAAAAAATCTTCTGTGGTTTAAGTTCCATACAATAGGAAAGCAGGCACACGGCAGCCGCCCGGATCAGGGCTGCAATGCTAAACTTGCAGCATGCGATCTTGCCCTGCGCATAAATGAATTTGAAAAGAAGTTTAATGCAAAAGATTCCATGTTTGAACCGGACCATTCAACCTTCCAGCCTACAATGAACAATGCCAACGTAAGCGGCGTAAACATTATTCCGGGCGACGATGTTCTTTGCTTTGACTGCAGGATTCTTCCTTGCTATACCCTTGATGAAGTAAGGCAGGAAGCAAGAAAAGTTGTTTCAGAAATAGAAAAGAAATACGGCGTTAAAATAGAAGTATCAGAAGTTCAGGCTGCACAAAGCCCGGCTACTTCAAAAGATTCCCCTGTAGCAAAGGAACTTGCCCTTGCCATAAAGAATGTCCACAATGTGGAACCTAAGTTTATAGGCATTGGCGGCGGCACAGTTGCTGCAGAATTGCGCAATATGGGAATTGATGCTGTTGTCTGGTCTTCCATGGACGAACTTGCCCATCAGCCGGACGAATACTGTATTATAGAAAACATTGCCCGGGATGCAGCAACCATTGCCTATCTGGCAATTTTATAGTTCAAATGCCGGGAGCAACCCGGCTTTTGAACTGTTAAACTTGCTCTGCCTCTTTTATTTTTGCTTTTAGTGTGTGGTGGTAAACTGAGCATACCCAGATTGTTCCTAAAATCCAGATGACTGGTTCCGTAATTACAATGCCTGTAAATCCTAAGTGCGGAACAAAAACTGCAACTGCAATAATCTTTACGACCATTTCCATAATGCTTGCTATTACAGGAGTTTTCTTTTTGTTCATTCCCTGCAAAACGCTTCTTACGATTACAAGGGCACTTACAAAGATATAGAAAGGAAGGTTTGTAATCATGTAGAACTTTCCGGCGTAGATTACTTTTTCATCCACATTGCTTCCCGTAATGGACTTTACCATTGCTTCTGCAAAGAAAACAACTATAAGCCATTCAATAATATTTACTGTCCATGCAATCAGAACAATTTCTTTTGTTCCTTTTCTGATTCTGTCAAATTTCTTAGCACCATAGTTCTGGCTTGTAAAGGCCGCCGCCGTAGAAGAAAGGGCCGTGCCGGGCATAAAGAAAAGCTCAACATATTTTCTGCCTGCCGTGTAACCTGAAATTATTTCTGTTCCAAGACTGTTGATGCCTGACTGCAAAATTACGGTTCCTATGGAAACTACAGAAAACATCATGCTCATGGAAAGTCCCTGAGGAATCATAAGTGAAAGATAGTTTTCCTTTAAATCAAAGTCCTTAAATGAAACAAGAAGAACAGGTCTTTTTAAAATGCAGTAAATTATACTAGCAGTGCCTGAAACTGCCTGAGAAATAACTGTAGCAATGGCAGCACCTGCAACACCCTTTCCTAAAACTGCAATAAAAATATAGTCCAGCACAAGGTTAAGGCAGACGCTTACTGCCTGGAATATAAGCGGAATAAGGCTGTCTCCCAGTGCCCTCAAAACATTTGTAATCACTGTGCCAATCATATAAGCTGAAAGTCCAAAAATGGATATGGTCAGATAAGTAGAGGCAATGCCGTGAATTTCCTGCGGTATCTTTGTCCAGTAAAGGATTTTCTCTTTTAATAAAAGGCCCGCTGTCATAAGGATTACAAGCAGAATTATAGAAAGAAGATAAGTATGAGCAATGGTTTTCCTAAGCTTTTTTTCGTTGCCTTCTCCAAAAGCCTGTCCTGTTATAATTGAAAATCCTGATGCAAATCCCCAGCATAAAAACTGGAAAAGATTTACGATATTAACGGTAGCTCCTACTGCTGCAAGGGGATCAGTTCCAAGAAAGCGGCCTACCATCATGGTGTCGGCCAGTGTATAGAGCCTTATAAGGGCAGTTCCTGCAAGAAGAGGAAGGGCAAAGCTGATAATCTGTTTTGTAATGTTTCCTTCAGTTAATTTTTTCATAATGAAAGAACTTTAATGTTCATTATTAATACAGTCAATAAAGTAATACTATAATGTCATTTAATGTGGAAAAATAAGCCTGCGGAACCAAAAATTGTAATATAAATGTAAAATAAATTGTAAAAAACGGAAGCCTTAAAAAAATCGTTGAAAAATCAGAAATATCACTTATAATTTAAGGTATGTACAACATGCTCGGCGAATTCTGCTCGCTATTAATAGCCTTAGTTTTCTTTTTCTTTATAATAAGTTCATTCTATCTAAAAGAGCGCAGGAATTTTCTGTTCCTGCTTTGCGACATAACCTTAATTTTATGCTGTGCTGCTGATATTCTTTCCAGTATCTGCATTGCCAGATTTCCTGCATACCCAATGTGGTTCTGCACGGCAACCTCTACGGTATTTTTCTTAAACCTTTGTGCAATGCCCTTTGTTTTCTGCCTTTATTTTTATGCGTCCATTTCTGCCGTTCATAAATTTTCCAGGGCATACCACGGAATACTGATTTTAATTTTTGCAGTTTATCTTTTCCTTGTAATTGCTAACTTGTGGACGGGCTGGCTTTTCCGTTTTGTTCCAGGCAGGGGCTATGTCCGCGGAAAGTTAAAATACTGCACCTTTATAATTACCGGCATTCAGGTAATACTTACGGAAGTTGCCGTCATTAAGCACAGGCGTGCATTGTCCTCAAGAATGTTTACCGTCTTTGTTCTTTATCCTTTCTTAAGTTCCATTGTAATGTCCATTCAGATTTTCAATGAATACTGGCTTATGACGGGATGCTCTGGCATAGTTACTTTAATCCTCATGTACCTTGCAATTCAGTCTGACAAAATAGAAATTGACTACAAGTCAGGATTAAAGACGGAACAGTTCCTTGAACGGTCAATGAAAAAGAAGCTGCGTAAGTGCACCTTGTCCTTTGTGTCAGTAGAAAACCTTGGAGCACTGCAGGAAGAACTTGGCTCTACAGAAGTTGACAACTTTGTCTACAACCTGGTCCGTTCATTCCGCCTTAGCATAAACGGAAACTTCTACAGAAACGGGTCGCGCTTTATGATTGTTTCCCCCCACGGAAGCGTTGACATTACGGAAAAGCAAATAAAAAATGCCTTTACACGGGTAAAAAGATTCAACACAAAAGACGGCAAATCCTACGGCTTTGAATATATAGGTGCTTCCATAAGCCTGCCTGATGAAGCTTCTACCTATGCAGAAGCAGTTGAACTTCTTAAAGACCTTGTAGAAAAAACAAGAAAAGAAAAGAAGTGCTGCGTAGTCCATACAAGCGATGCATTTATAAAGGCCTTTAACAGAAAGAAGACAATCATAAAAATACTTGAACGGGAACTTACCCCAGAATCAAAGCAGTATCAGGTTTACTTTCAGCCTATAGTTTCAATTAAAGAAAACAGGTTTGTTTATGCAGAAGCGCTTTCCCGTTTAATTGATACGGAACTTGGCAACATAAGCCCTGCTGAATTTATTCCAATTGCAGAAAGCAACGGGCTTATAGAAAAACTTGGAAAGGTAAACTTTGAAAAAGTCTGCGACTTTATTAGCAGGAATAAAGACGTAGTTAAAGCCGTGTCCGTTAATTTTTCAGTCTATCAGATGATGAACCCGGAAACACAGAACTTTGTATTCAGCACGATTAAAATATACGGAATAAAGCCTGAAAACATAATAATGGAAATTACAGAAAGCATCTTTATCGACGACTTTGAGCTTATACGCAAAAGGATGGAAGAATTTGTTAAGTTTGGCATTATATTTTATCTTGATGACTTTGGAACAGGCTTTTCTAACTTTGCCAATGTAATAAGGCTTCCGTTCTATACAATTAAGATTGACCGCTCTTTTGTTTTAATGATGGAAAAAGACAGCGAAATGCTAAAGCTTGTAAAGAACCTGATTTCAACATTCAAGGATTCTAACCTTAAGATTCTGGTAGAAGGCGTTGAAACGGAAGCACAAGACAAGCTGGTAAAAAATGCAGGCGTAGATTACATCCAGGGCTTCCTGTATTCAAAGCCCCTGTCCGTAACATCCTACCTTGAACTTCTTCACAGGCAAAATGCTGAAGCTTAACTTTTAGCAGGCCTTGTAGCTTGCAATCCACTTTAGCAATGGTTCAGTCCAGTCGTTGCTGTTTTCACTCTGTGCCAGAAGGTCATCGTAAAAAACCTGAATGTAAGTCCTTATATCCCTTTTGTTTTCTTCCGCAACGTCATCGGACTTTACAAATAAATTATCAATAATTTCTTTTGCAATTTCTGGCGTCATCATTGCAGGTTCAATTTTTGTAACCATGTATAAGGCAGCAGCAATGCAGTTTACGCTATGCTGCTTCATGTAAAGAACCGATTCTGCAATTTCTACTCCATGGGTAAAAATCTCTGCGTTAAAGTTTTTTCTTTCTTCTTCCGTAAAATCTTCCCTTGCAAGAATCATCCTGTAAAAAGAAACTGTAAGTGCAATAATGGCAATATGCAGGCTTGGCACGCAGCAGTAGTGGGGGTCTGCACGCTGTATGTTTTTAACGGCACCTGTTTTTGCCTTTGGTCTTTTTGTAGTAGTAATGTTTTTTGAATAGACTCTGTAGGCTTCGTTGTAGGCAAAGGTAATTATACTGAACCATTCGCTGCAAATCTTAAGCCCGTAAGAACGGCCGAACTTCTTCAGCACCATGGAAAGTGGACGTATCCAGTAGCTTATAAAGTCCATGTAAATGCCGATGTATTCTTCCTTAAAAGGAACTGTAGAATCAAGCTCGTGGTCTACATTGGTAACCTTAACATGGCGCAGATGAATCTTCTGAAAATACTGAAAAAGAAAAAACTTCCATATTACGGCACCCAGGTATGGCAAAAGGAACCTTAAGCCCCTGAAGCTGAAAATAACATTCAGGTAAGCACCTGCAACATTAAAAGAAGTTAGTTTTCTGTTTTCAAAAGTTTTCATTTTCCGAATATTTCCTTTGCTATGGCAACAGTCTGCATGGCGTCTTTGGAATAAAAATCTGCACCGATTTTTTCTGCATAATCCTTTGTAAGGACGGCACCGCCTACAACTATTTTGCATTCTTTGCCTTTTTCTGCAAGTGCCTTTCTTAATTCAATTATGGTCTGTTCCATGTTGGCAACGGTGGTTGTCATAAGGGCACTGAGGCCTACCATTTTAATGTCGTTTTCTAAAACAGCCTTTATTATTTCTTCTGCAGGAACATTCTTGCCTAAGTCCATTACGGTATAACCGTAGTTTTCAAGCATAGCCTTTATTATGTTTTTGCCAATGTCGTGAATGTCTCCGAATACTGTAGCAATTACAACAGTGCCCTTGCTTTCCTGTGCGTTGCCGGATTCTTCAAGGGTTTCCTTTATCTTGGCAAAGGAATTGCTTACTGTTTCTGCACTTAGCAAAAGCTGCGGCAAAAACTTCCTGCCTTTTTCAAAATCCTTGCCTACGTTGTCTAAGGCAGGCACAATGCAGTTGTCTATGATTTCTACAGGTTCCTTTGTCTGCAAAAGTTTTGCCGTAGCATCCTTTGCCTGGTCCTTAAATCCTTTTTCTATTATCTGGATTAATGAAATTTCATCTGCATCGGCACACGGCTTTGCAGAAGTTAATTCTGCCTTGCCTGTGAGAGCATCTTTATTGCCTTCTTCCGGCAGTTTTAAGCCTGCCTGCCGGGGTAACTCCTTTGCAGCGGATGTTGCCGTAACAGAACCTGCTGCATTGCCGTTTATACAGATAGAAATTGTTCCGTCATTTACGGCGTCTAAGATTATTTTTTCCTTTGCCTTTGCTGTAGTAGGGTCTACTGTGCCTGTGTAGGTTTCTATGTATTCAAGGCAGTTCTGGTCAAAGCCCGCAAGGCTTCTGTAGGCCTTATAGCTGTCCATCATGGGCGCACTTGCCGGGTTTATTATTGCGGCACTTAAGCCTGCATCAAGTGCAAGTTCAAAAAAGCGGCTGTTGATAATGTCCCGCCGTGGCAGTCCGAAGGAAATATTAGAAACACCTAAGACAAACTGAATTCCCTGGGCACCGTATTTTTCTTTTAAGATGCGGATTGCCTTTACCGTTTCAAGGGCTGCTTTCTGTTCGCTGCTGACTGTCAGGGTAAGGGTATCTATAAAAATGTCACGCACAGGAATGCCATACTTTGCAGCTTCTGCAATTATTTTTTCTGCAACCTTAACCCTGCCTTCTGCCGTTGGTGCAATGCCGTCTTCATCAATGCACAGTGCAACAACAGAACCGCCGTAATGCTTTATCAAAGGCAGCACTTTATCCATAACTTCCTGCTTGCCGTTTACGCTGTTTACTAAAGCCTTGCCGTTGTAGTAGCGCAGTGCATGTCCTAAAACTTTGTCTTCACTGGAATCAAGCTGCAGGGGTATATTAAATGCAGCCTGAATTGTCTTTACGGCTAAAGCCATCATTTCAGCTTCGTCTATGCCCGGCAGGCCTGTGTTTACGTCAAGAATGTGTGCGCCGGAATTAATCTGGCTTTCTGCTTCTGCAAGGATAAAGTTCATGTCCTTATTGGTAAGGGCTTCCTTGCACTTCTTTTTGCCCGTAGGGTTAATGCGCTCGCCGATGATTTTAGGGCCGGCACTACCGCCTACCTGAACTGCCTTATTATAGGAACAGATGTATGTGTTGTTTTTGTTTTCTTCAGGTCTAGGACTTATCTTTAAGTTCTGGTTTTTGATTTTACCCACAACGGCATTAATGTGTGCAGGTGTAGTTCCGCAGCAGCCGCCTAAAAGGCAGATGCCCTTGGCAAAGTTTTTAAGCTGGCTTTCTGAAAATTCTTCCGGTTCTACTTTAAAGACATCCCTGCCGTTTACAACAACAGGCAGGCCTGCATTAGGCTGTGCAAGAACGGGAGTGTGAGCGTATGCACAGAACTGTTCTGCTAGCTGTTCGTCTTCTTCAAGGCAGCCGCCGCAGTTAAAGCCTATGACCTCTGCATGCAGGGATTCAAGATAGGTTACGCAGGTTAAAACGTCTGCACCTGTAAGGGTACGCAGGTTAGGCTGAAAAGTCATGGTAGAAACTACGGGCAGTTTTGTGTTTTCCTGTATTGCAAGGATTGCAGCCTTAACTTCGTAAAGGTCGCTCATGGTTTCTATAATGGCAAGGTCTGCACCGTTCTTTTCTGCAGCAATGGCACAGGCTTTGTAAGATTCATATGCTTCGTCAAAGGTCAGTGTTCCCATTGGTTCCAGGAGTTTGCCTATCTGGCCGCTGTCCCAGGAACAGAAGTGTGTTCCTTTTGTTTCAGGATTTTTGCTTTCAAATTCTTCTATGGCTTCTTTCTGCAGCTTTATGGCAGAAGCAATGTATTCTTGTGCAGAAAACTTTCCGCCTGCAACCTTGATTGGGTTTGCACCAAAACTGTTGCCCGTAATTACATTGGCACCTGCGTTTAAATACTGGGCGTGTATGTCCTTTATAATTTCCGGGTGGTAAAAGTTTAAGTCTTCCGGAATAGTGTAGCCGATGACGCCGGTTTTCTGAATCATTGTTCCCATGCCGCCGTCGAAGAAAACAGGGCTGCCTTTTGCAATAGAGTCTGCTAAGAATTTTCTGAAGTCTGCCATATCCTACTCGTTTACTGCTTTTATGATTTCGTTTACGTTTGCAATAATGTCTTTTGTAACGTCGGGCTTGTTCATGCTGTAAATGTGAATGCCGCGCACGCCGTTGGAAATCAAGTCTATAATCTGATCCGTTGCGTAAGCAATGCCTGCCTGCCTCATGGCTGCCGGGTTGTTTTCAAAACGGTCGCAGATGGAAAGAAGCTTTTCCGGAATATAGGCGGAACTTAACTTTACCATCCTTGCTACCTGGTTGGAATTTGTTATAGGCATGATTCCTGCAAGGACGGGAAGATGGATTCCCTTTGAATGCAGGCGGTACAGATAGCTGTAAAGCATATTGTTGTCAAAGAACATCTGGGTTGTAAGGAAGTCTACGCCTGCGTCTACCTTGTGCTTAAGGTTTTCTATGTCTGCAAGCCTGTTGGAACTTTCAGGGTGACATTCAGGGTAGCATGCACCGCCGACGCAAAAACCTGCTTCCTTTAAAATAGGAACTAAGTCTGATGCGTGATCAAGTCCGTCTGATGTGGGCTTTTCACCTTCAAAGTCCTGCGGATAGTCTCCGCGCAGTGCAAGGACGTTTTCTATGCCTGCCTTCTTCATCTGGCCGATTGTTTCTTTTATTGTTTCTTTTGTGTTGCCTACGCACGTCAGGTGGGCAAGGGCAGGGGTGCCCATTTTGATTATCTGCTGTGCAATTTCTACAGTGTTTACTTTTGTTGTGCCGCCTGCCCCGTATGTAATGCTCATAAAGTCCGGATGCAGTGCACTTAATTCCTTTGCACATGAAATTACATTGTTAAAATTAGCCTGCTTTTTTGGAGGAAAAACTTCAAATGAAAATAAAACCTTTTTGCCGTAAAGTATGTCTTTGATTGTCATGTTCTTGATTTTACATGAAATTAAGCATATATCCAATAATAATATAAATATAATGTGCTATAGGTTGGGACTATAGAATAGAAAAAAACTGCGAGTTTTGCCTGCAAATTGTTTTGCAAACAAACCGGTAACAAGTGCTAGCTTGCGACTCATTCTGAAAAATGCGAAGCAATTCTTGCGGCAAAAGCCAAAAGCTGGCGAAAGTAAATACATTGATAGAAACTTTTATTCGCTAAAACTTTCGCCATTTTGGCAGCTTTTGCCCTTTATGCAAGTTTCTGTACTTCATCAAGAGGTATGTTTACAGCGGCTGCAATCTGATTGAATGAAAATCCTATTTTAAGCAGTTTTTTTCTGTTTCGATTTACCATCAATCAACATTGTTCCGAATAATGTATAACTAACCGGGACAGAGAATGACTTATTGCATATCTTTAGCTGTTTTTTACTTCTTTGGAAAGTTCTTCTACTTTTTCTATGGATAAATCAAGGCAGCTTGCAATCTGTTCTTTAGATATTCCTGTTGATAGTAATTTTTTAGCAGCATCTATTGATTTTTGAAGAATACCTTCCAATCTGCCTTCTCTTTTTGCGTCCATATACCAGACTGCTCCCATACTGTCATACCCCTTTCTGAATTGTTTATTTTTTTTTATGGTATTTACAAGCCTGTCCAGTTTTCTTGTAAAATCATCCGTTGGTTCCTTGTTTAAAGGATAACTCATAAACTGCCTTATTGCAATGTCGCTTTCCTTTTTGTAGGCAGTTGCATTAAAGAATATTTTTGAAGTTTCATCCTGCAAAGTAATCTTTGTATTTTCCTTGCAGATGTTTTTAAAGGTGTAAACAGGCATTTCATATCCGAAAGGATCGAAAGTCGTAATAAAGATTACAAAGCTTTCTTTTAGTTCAAGGTAGTCCTGCCCGCGCATTAAGTTATCCGCATCAATCATGGACTGATAAACACGTGTACGCTTGGCTAGGTTTTTATCGTGATAGGTCTGGATTTCGATGTCATAGATATGGTCACTGTCCTTTACATAGACATCTAGGCGGACGCCCTTGCTTTCATAGTAAGGCCGGATTTCTTTTTGCAGTTCTGGGTATTCAACTTTCTCGATTTTAATCTTCAAAAGACGCTCCAGAAGTTCCTTGCAGACTTCCTCGTTACGCATTACAGCCATGAACATAAAGTCATCTGTTAGCTCAAGTTCCTCTACGGGTTTGATTCCATTCATAATGGGACTCCATTTAAAATAAAAAATATGGAACATAAAAAAAACATTCCATATATATTATTTTAAATAAAAAACAAAAAATGCCCTGTTTTAACCATGATTGAATAGAAAATTTTGTTAAAATTAAAGGAATCCGTTAAGCCTCTTAGAATAAATCATGAATGGCATCCGTTAATCATCATATTTTTTTCTTTAGTGCCTTTGCTACTGTAAGAATTGCGTTTAAATCTTCCTTATTGAATGTTTTGATTTCTTCTGCAATTTTCCGGACTTCAGGCGGAAGCTGAGTCTGCTGCATGGAATCATCCTTTTCTGTTTCTTCAAATCCGTTTACTAAAAAATTAATGCTTACTTCAAGAACTTTTGCGATTTTAACTGCTTTGTCTACCGTAGGAAGGGAACCGTTTGTCTTTAAATAACTGTTTATGGTGTCAACTTTGATTTCTGTAAGGGCAGAAAGCTGCTTGCTTGTCATGTTTTTGCAGAACATGGCTTCCTTTAGGTTTTCATTAAAGTTCATGCTGCAAGTTTAATAAAATTTTACTAATCAACTGTCTTACTAGTAAAATAGTCTAAAATATATTACTGTTAGTAAAATATTACTAGGTCAAAATTCGAGTTTTAAAACAGGAACAGCAGACTGTAAGAATTTCTGAGGAACGTCATCCATGAAATGGAAAAGAAATGCAGAAATACTGAAAAAGAAGTGCCTGAACATACCGGCTGCACTTCTTGCACGGTGAT
>JALELH010000072.1 GCA_022768865.1 Spirochaetia bacterium | reverse complement strand
TACACAGACAATTTACGGCTTCCTTACAATGCAGTCTATGATTTCTTCAACAAAGGATCCTGCTTTCCTTCTTGGTCTTGGCATTGCTTCTGGTCTTGCTATGGCATTCTCTGCAATGGCTCAGGGAAAAGCTGGTGCTGCAGGTTCTGATGCTCTCGGTGAAACAGGTAAAGGTTTCTCTCAGTACATCATGGTAGTTGGTCTTTGTGAAACAGTTGCTTTGTTTGCAATGGTATTCTCAATGATCGTTTGCTAAGTTTAGCTTGCCTTTGATTAAACGTTTAAGCTGCCGGAAAATCCGGTGGCTTTTTTTATCCATATATAATTTTACAATTATAAAAAATCTTGTATATAATCCCCTCGTATCAAATTAGAATAGTGCCATAAAGTCTTTTATTTTTTTATAAATTACCGGAGCCAACTATGAAAGCAGAAAAAGTTCTTCTTAAAAATGCCATGTGCGCCCTTGATATGGGTGACGGCAGCGAAAGAAGTTTTTATGTAAACCAGGATTATATTCTGCGTAAAATGAAAAAAGTTCACCGCGGAATAAGCTTAATGTATACATATTATCCAAAAGATGAAATCTGGCCACAGCGTGCTTCCATAGCCTTGCCGGAAAACAAGGTAGGCGGTGCATGGAATTTTCCTTATGAAGATTATTTCCCTTATCTTGGCGGCTTAAAGGGAAACAGGGAAGCTGAACCTTTTAACTATATGAAGGAAATCCGCCGCCGTGGTCAGGATGTAGTTCTTACACTAACAGTTGACCCCACATTGGAAGATGAATATTTAATAGCCATTGCCAAAGACCTGCGTTCATACGGAAGAATGTTCCTCCGCATAAACCATGAATGCACGGGAACCTGGTTCTGCTTTAACCGGCGTGCAGACTATAAAACCATTGCAGATTTCTTTGTCCGCTTTGCAAAAATATTAAAAACCTATGCGCCTAACGTAAAGACAATCCTTTGTGCAGGAATGTTTATGAAAGAAGAAGGCAAGGTAGAGATGGAAGACATATTCCTTGAAGCACACAAAGCCTGCGACATCTGGTCTGGGGATCATTATCTTTCTTTGCACTGGGGCTGGCCTGTTACAGTATGCCAGAAAGGAAGCGGAGATGATTTTGCATGCTACGATGTTGATGAAGTTTACGATCAGGCAAAAGCAACGCTCCACCGCTTAAGAGAAATTACAGGCATGGACAAGCCTTTTGTTTTATCTGAACTTAATGCCGATGGTGATGTAACAGGTGCCTTTGTTCAGTCAAACATGGTCCGCCATTTTATGGACCGCCTTGAAAAAGACAATGAGCACTGGCTGTCTGGCTTTACCTTTTATCAGTTCCGCGATGACGGCCGCCTTGGCCTTGAAATTACAGACCCGAACAACAGCGACGTGGGCATTGAACAGCCTATGCTTGCCATGTATCGTGAAAAGCTCCATAAGCCATTTTTCAGTCAGGAAATTGCTGCAGCCGGACAGGTTGAACTGCCTTATAAACTGCGCTGGGGAAGTGCAGAAGACAGTGAAGGTCTTTCCATGAACCTGCACTTTGAAAAGCAGCCTGTATTTGCAGAAGTTTATTTTGATGATGACCTTCTGGAAAAGAACCTTATGCTTGAACTTGGCGGCTACTGGTTTTATAAGGCACCGGGCGTAAAATGCGTAGACATGATGACGCTGTTCTACGATAAGCCTTTAACTTCTTCCTGTGATATGAAGCTGAATATTTTTGCACCGCCTGCAAGCGGCTTAAATGAAAGTCCGTCAGGAAATTACGACAATGATCCCAACGGCAGCTGGATGCTTGATACTTATACTGAAATTAAAACACTGCCACGTGTAAGGCTTTGCTTTGAAGAACCGCAGATAGTTTCTAAATACGAAGAATAGCATTTAAGGCAATGTCAGTTGCCCGTCTGTTTTGCCCAGGTCAGCCTCATTAAAATAAAATCCTTCATGTCCTTGCAAAAGTCTAGGGCTGGAGGATTTATTTTTATCTTCTTAAGTGCTTTCTGGACAAGAGGATTTTTATAGCAGCTTATGGCATGGCTTGAAGCAAAAAACAAAACTGCCAGCTGAATTTTATATGACAATTCTGGAGTTGTGTTAAGCATGGCGGCAAGCCTGTTTCTTAATTGGTAAGCAAGGTCATAGTATTTTTTCTTAAAGACAGTAAGGCGGTCTACCGTAACATTTGTTTCTATTACAGGATTAAGGTAAGAAACGTAGCGCATGTAATCCTGGTTTGCATTTAATATTCCTGCCCAGACTTCTGCAATTACTTCTGCAGAATAATTGTTTCCTTCGGGAAATGCTGCAAGAAGGGATGTGTAATATTTATTCATTTTGTCAGTGGCAATTTCAAGGATGATTTCTTCTTTTGTGGTTACATATTTATAAAGGTTTGCCCTGGACCAGCCGAGTTTTTCTGCTATGGTTGAAAGGGTAATTTCATTAAAAGGCTGGGTTTCAAAAAGCTTTGCCGTAGCGTCTTTTATCTGGTTGAGTCTTTCTTCTTTCTGATCTTCGCTTCTAGCGCGGATATATTCTGCCATAGTTCAATATTATCATTTTTAATGATTCTTTGCAAT
>JALELH010000071.1 GCA_022768865.1 Spirochaetia bacterium | reverse complement strand
ATAATGTAGTCAGGCTGTTTTCAGTCATGGCGTATCCCCCTTTTGTTTTTGTTGGTAACTGAATTTTAAGGGATTACGCCTTTTTTGTAAATTTACCTAAAACTCGAAATTTGACCTATAAGATTGATCCTTTGGGCTACTGGGCTTCTAACCGCGGAAAATGGGATCACTGTTCCACATCTTACAATGCCATGTCCAGCAGGCAGGTAAAGTCAAACTACATTCTGCGTAAAGGCAGCCAGTACGAAGCCGTTGTTTTTGGCGGAAGCAATGCAGGCACCATAGACCCGGAACTTATAGAACAGATTACAGGATACAAAACATATAACTATTGGAATTCCAACGGGGACAGCCAGGACTACCTTGAACTTACAAAGTTCTGCATAAAGCAGATGCCTAAGTTAAAGCAGGTTATTGTGCAGATTTCCAACGAAGAATTCCATGCTGCAGAAAAAATACCGGCATTAAAGCTTCCTTATTATGTTACTGGGGAATCACCCATAAAGGAAAAGCTTTCCTATATTTTTATTAACCCCTATGAAAATGTAAGACTATGGATTAAAAAGCACCACTCAAGGCCAAACACCGTAGCAGAGCAGACATGGATTCCAAAAGAAAATCTGCATCTATTGGGCGTCGAAGAATGTTTAACTAATGGGAAAGTTGCACTTTTTTATCATCAGGTACCAGATGATTTAATGTATGACTATGTTGTAAACAAAACAAAAATGGGCGGAAGCGATGACTTAAAGTCTGCAACAAAGGTTCTTTTTGAAGAAACAGAGCGGGATTTTAAGACATTTAATGTCAGCATAGAAAACCTTAAGAAAATAAAGGAACTTTGCGATGCAAATGATGTTGAACTTACGGTTTTTGTGGGTGCTTGCTTCATAAACAAAAAGGCACGTTTTGAAGGGGAGCAGTATTACGAATGGCTTAAGCAGCTTGCAGACATAACGCCGTTCTGGGACTTTTCTGGCTTTTTTGATGCCAACTTAAATCCCTTTAACTTTTATAATGCATTCCACTACAACTATGAAACGGCAGACGAAATCATAAAAATCATCTACGGCAAAAAACAGAACCAGGACTTTGGCTTTTATGTTACAAGGCAGAATGTTTTTGACTACATAGAAAGCCGCCGACTGAGCTTTGCCCGATTAAAGCAGGAATACGAGCAGACAGACACAGTCCATTTGTTTGGCAAAGACGACAAAAGCTTTCTTGGAAAGGAATAACTTCAAAAACTCGGAGTTAATGAATTGATAAAGCTACATATCCATGGATAACATAAAGCCAAGGATGGCGCACGATAAGTTAAGCAAAACAGCCCGTGAGAGTTTTGCAGCGCAAAACTCGGGGTTAGAAATTGACACATCAAGCTACATATCCGTAGATAACATAAAGCCAGGATGGCGCACGATAAGTTAAGCAAAAGAGTCCGTTAAACTTTTGCGTAGCAAAAGTTTAAGATAAAGAATTGGCATGGATGCCAATTCTTTATCGTTTCACAAACTGCATATAATCCAGATCCATACCCGTTGTGCCTGTTTCGTAGTCGGAATGGGGTGTAAGTGTAAATGTAAGTGTTCTTGGTTCTTCCAGGGTAAAATAAACAGGTACCCTAGTTGTAAGTTCCCATTGTCCTGACGGCGGATTCTTCGGATAAACCCTTGTAGAAACATTGTCAATGCTGATGTAAAAGGCACTGTGGTCCTTGCTAGAAGCCTTTTCCTTTACAAGGCATTCATAGGTTCCTTCCGGGAACTTTACTTTCATTGTTGCACATGAAGAATCTTCAATCAGTCTGATGCAGAACTTACCGCTTGCAGTGTTATCCTGCAAAACGGCAGCATTGTGCAGGTACATGTTTTCACATTCATACTTAATGCCGATGCCGCTGTATTCAATTACAGGCACTTCTTCCATTAAAGGCGGAAGTTCCTGATGGTCTGTTATGATAAGAAAGTCCTTCTTTTTATTTGCAGACTGGCATGAAGCAAAAAGTGCCAGAGCGGCAGCGGCCAAAGTCAGTCTTAGTGTATTGTGTATAAGTTTCATTTTTTGCTCCGATAATGTTCAGATAGTATTTCTCTTTCTTTATTGTCGGCAAAAAATGCCTAAAGTTTAGGAACACGGGGTTTTGCCATGTTCTTGAGCATGTTCTGCAAAAGTTCGTGGGCTGTTTCTTCGTTTACTTCCTTTGAAGGCTCGTGGTATTCCACCAGGTTGGAAGGAATTTCATCTAAAAAGCGGCTTGGTTCGCATTCCACTGTGCTGGACATTCTTCTTCTTTGCCTGCACGCAGAAATCAAAAGCCTGTTGCGTGCACGGGTTACGGCAACGTAAAAAAGCCGCCTTTCTTCTTCTACGGCAGCATCTCCGCCTTCTTCTATGGCGTGGGCATGAGGCATAAGTCCTTCTTCTGCGCCTGCAATAAACACAACGGGGAATTCAAGTCCCTTGCTTGCATGGACAGTCATTAGGTTTACCTTGCCCTGGTTTTCTTCTTCGTCCATGTCGTCACGGCTTAAAAGGGTAATGCGGTTCAGGTAGGCATATAAACTTGTGTCTTCGTAGTTGGGGTTGTTTTCCCACTGTTCCATGCTCTTTATAAGGCTTTCTATGTTCATGTACTTGAACCTGGCGGCCTTGTCGCTTTTTGGATTTTCTGCAATCAAAAAGTCAAAGTAGTTTATTTCTTCTACCATTTCCCGCACTTTCTTGCTTAAGCCCTTGCCGCTTAGCATGGATTTGTTTTTTTCTATAATCTCACTGAAGTCCTTCAGGCTGTCCAGGACGCTGTCTGACACAGGGCGTTCTTCTGGGGGGCAGGTGATTATTGCCTGGATTGATTCCCAAAGGGAATAGCCGTTGTTTTTGGCAACAGTGTTTATCTGTTCTATGGCAGCCCGTCCTATGCCGCGTCGTGGAGTGTTAAGGATGCGGATCAGGTTTATGTCGTCGTCGTGGTTGGCAATTACACGCAGGTAGCTTATTATGTCCTTTATTTCCTTGCGTTCAAAAAAGCTTGTGCCGCCGCTTACAGTGTAGGGAATGTTTGCTTCAAGAAAGGCTTCTTCTATGGCGCGGGTCTGGGTATTGGCACGGATTAAAACCCCAAAGTCTGCATAGTTTCTTTTTTCTTCTGCACAGATTCCCTGTATGCCTTCTGCAATGAACTCTGCTTCTGCCGCTTCGTTGTCAGGCATGTAGATTTCTATTGGCTTGCCGTTGCCGTTGCCGCTCCACAGTTCCTTGTCTTTTCTGTTGGAATTGTGTTTTATTACGCCGTTGGCTGCTGCAAGTATTGTTCCCGTGGAACGGTAGTTCTGCTCAAGGCGGATTTCCTTCAGGCCGGGAAAGTCTGTTTCAAAGTTTACGATGTTCTGATAGTCTGCACCGCGCCAGCTGTAAATGCTCTGGTCGTCGTCTCCTACAACGGCAACATTGCGTTCTGCAAGCAGGTGCATGAATTCATACTGCTGGTGGCTTGTATCCTGAAATTCATCTACCATTATGTATTTAAATCTTTCTTTATAGCGCGCAAGAATTTCAGGATGTTCCTTAAAAAGCTTTATGGGCAGCACGATAAGGTCGTCAAAGTCTACGGAATTGTAAAGTTTAAGTCCTTCCTGATAGCCTTCGTAAAGCTCCCTGTACATGTCGTTGTCTCCGCTCCAGGTTTTGCGGCCGGTCTTGATGTCGCTGAAAAGGACGCTTATTTTGTAAAGGTCAAGGGCATCGGCAGTAAATTTAAGTTCAATGCCTGTTTCCTTTATTAATGCCTTTTTGTCAGTTTCGTCATAGATGGAAAAGTTTGGCCTGTAGCCAAGGGCTTCTATTTCCTGCCTTAAGATGCGCACGCCGAATGCGTGGAATGTGCTTACAGTAAGGTTTTTAAGCTTTTTGTTTGTAAGTTCCTTTATGCGCTCTTCCATTTCTCTTGCAGCCTTGTTTGTAAAGGTTAGGGCAAGGATGGCACTTTGGGGAATGCCTTTTTCAAGCATGTTGGCAATTCTGTATGTAATGACGCGGGTTTTGCCGGAACCTGCACCTGCAATGATTAAAATAGGTCCTTCTATTGTGGTTACGGCACGGTATTGTTCAGGGTTCAGTTTGTCTTTAAGTTCTTCTTCCAGTGACATAGGGCACAAGTATAATTAAAAAGTATAAAAGTTTGAATATGAAGTTATGGCAAATGTCGGGTTACCAAAATAATTTGAAAGTATTAGGCCGAATGTCGAGTTATTGGAAATTACTGATTTGCAAGAAAATAGACGCCTCTCGGCAGAACCAGGCCTGAAAAAAAGGCTTCCGCACTACGTTTGTGCAGATTTTTTTTCATTCCTGAACCTGCCTACGGCGTC
>JALELH010000057.1 GCA_022768865.1 Spirochaetia bacterium | reverse complement strand
GGGCACAAACCGCAAGTCCATGAACTACGTAGAAAATGTTGCAGCCTTCCTGGAATACGAACTGACCCACGACATGGAAGGCGGTGAACACCTTTACAACTATTGTGATGAGCCAGCCTACGACATGAATCATCTTGTCTTAGACGTTTACAAGTGCCTCGGTAAAAACAAGACAAAGCTTTTCCACTTCCCATACTGGCTTGCATATTGCGGTGGCAAATGCTTTGACCTTCTGGCATTCATCCTGCACAAAAAATTTGCAATTTCTGCTATTAGAATCAAGAAGTTTACGCAGAATACATATTTTGTGGGCAGCAACATTAAAAAGACAGACTTTGTTGCACCTGTTGCCTTGGAAGACGGTCTAAAGAGTACTATTGACTATGAGTTTGTGCATAAGACGCAAGGGCATACTTTTGTGTGCGAGTAAAATCTAGGAGCATAAATATGAAGCAATACGACTATCTTATAGTAGGCTCTGGACTATACGGAGCAACTTTTGCATATCTGGCACACAAGGCAGGCAAAAAGTGCCTTGTCATTGATAAACGCAGTCACACAGGCGGAAACATTTACTGCCAGAATGTGGACGGAATCAATGTTCATAAATACGGAGCCCATATCTTCCATACTTCAAACAAAAAAGTGTGGAACTTTGTAAATTCTTTTGTTGAATTCAACCGCTACACAAATTCTCCTGTGGCAAATTACAAGGGCAGCCTTTTTAACCTTCCATTTAACATGAACACTTTTTACCAGATGTGGGGAGTAACAACTCCGGAACAGGCAAAGGCAAAAATAGAAGAGCAGAAGGCACAGTCTAAAATTGCAGAACCAAAGAACCTAGAAGAGCAGGCGATTAGCCTTGTGGGCAAAGACATTTACGAAAAACTCATAAAGGACTACACTGAAAAACAATGGGGGCGTAAATGTACGGAACTTCCTTCCTTTATAATCAGGCGTCTTCCTGTGCGCTTTACTTTTGACAACAACTATTTTAATGACGCATATCAGGGCATTCCCATTGGCGGCTACAATAAAATAATAGAAAAACTTTTGGACGGAACAGAAGTAAAGACAGATACAGATTTTTTTGCAGACAGAAAGCATTTTGAAAGCCTTGCAGATAAAATCGTATTCACCGGCAAAATTGACGAATTCTTTGATTATAAGTTTGGCAAACTTGAATATCGCACAGTCCGCTTTGAAACAGAAGAGCTTAATGTGCAGAACTATCAGGGAAACGCCGTTGTAAACTACACAAGCCACGACGAACCTTACACACGCATAATTGAACACAAGCATTTTGAACCGGAATCAGAAAGTTACAACCAAGAAAAGACAATCATTTCCAAAGAATATTCAACAGAATGGACGGAAGGTGCCGAGCCTTTTTATCCTGTAAACAACGAAAAGAATTCGGCTCTTTATGCAAAATACAAGGAACTTGCCCAGAACGAAAAGAACATAATTTTTGGCGGACGTCTTGCAGAATATAAATACTACGACATGGACGATGTTATAGAAAAGTGCATTAACGACTGGGAGTGCCTGAATAAATGAGTGAAAAGTCTCTGAAGAAGAATGCAGCACTTAACATGATAAAAGTGCTCATGTCCTTGCTTTTTCCGCTGATTACTTTTCCCTATTCAAGCCGTGTTTTAGGTCCTGTTTACACGGGAAAAGTTAATTTTGCCCAGTCCATAGTAAGCTATTTTTCTCTTGTTGCGGCATTGGGAATTACTTCTTACGGCGTGCGGGAAGCAGCAAAGATTCGTGACGACAAAGCACAGTTGTCTGTTTTTACAAAAGAAATCCTCTGCATAAACATTTTTTCAATGGTTGCGGCATACATTCTTTTTGCACTTTCTTTGATTTTTGTGCAGCCTTTTTTTGATTACCGCAAACTTTTGTGCATCTGCGCTTCTTCAATCGCCTTTACCACAATCGGAGTCGACTGGCTTTATACGGCTCTGGAAGAATTCAAATACATTACAATCCGCTCGATTATATTCCAGTTTGTAAGCCTTGCCCTGCTTTTCTTGACCGTTCATAGCCAGGACGATTACATGAAATACGCTGCAATCAATGTAATTGCATGTGCAGGTTCTGGAATCTGCAATTTTATTCATACAAGAAGATTCATTGACTGGAAAACAAAGGTAAGGCTTTCTCCGTGCAGACATCTAAAACCGATTTTAAGTTTCTTTGCCATGACGGCTGCAATTAGTATTTACACCGTTCTTGATACAACAATGCTCGGCTTTATAAAAGGCGACGAATCTGTAGGAATCTATAGTGCAGCAACTAAAATCAACAGAATTGTAATCATGATGATAAGTGCGGCAACTTCCGTTTTGCTGCCTCGGCTTTCTTATTACGCCCAAAAAGAAAACAAAGAGGATTTTGCACGCCTTGTAAATAAATCATTCTGCTTTATTTTGGCTCTTTCTGTTCCGTGCGCCGTAGGTCTTGCACTTTTGGCAAAGCCAGTAATTCTTTTGCTAAGCGGACAAAAATATGCAGATGCAATTCCCGTAATGCAGGTTATGAATCCTGTAATCGTATTTATAGGCATTTCTGGATTGATTGGAATTCAAATATTTATGGCTCAGCGTAAGGAAAAACTTACTCTTCTTTCTGTAGTACTCGGTGCAGTCGTAAATTTTACGTTGAACAGTTTTTTTATTCCAAAGTATGGAGTAATGGGTGCAGGCTTTGCAACTTTAATTGCAGAGTTTTGCGTAACGTTTATTCAGATTATTTTTGCAGTTAAGTATTTTGAATGGAAAAAAGTTTTTGTCTGTCTTGCACAGGTCATTGCAGCAACCATTTTAATGGCTTTATGCGTTGTGCTTGTTTTAAGAGTTTTCCATTCAAGATTGAGTTTTGTTGTTGCTGTCTTTGTTGGAGGTGCAGTTTATTCAATTTTGCTAATTCTATTTAAGAACTCACTTGCAGTTGAAATGTTGGGAAAAGTTTTGAGGAGAAATAAATGAATATATTGAAAAAGAAAGAATCTAAGATTTATATTTGCTGTCCGTCGGGCGTTGTTACAGGCGGAGTTGAACTTCTTCATCAGCTTGCAGATGTTTTGTCAAATAACGGAAGAAATGCTTTTCTTGTTTATTATGGAAAAGCAGAACACAAAATTCCGGACGCTTATAAAAAATACAATGTCCATCTTGCAGAAAAAATAGAAGACACAAACGATAATCTTGTAGTTCTTCCGGAAACAATACTTCATCTTGCTTTTGGAATTAAGAATGCGGCTCTTGTTTACTGGTGGCTTAGCGTAGACAATTTCTTTTTTGGTGAGTTGCCGTATCTTTCTATAAAAGATTTATTCAGATTCAATAAGAAAATGGCTTTTGTTCAGATTATAAAAAGACCTGCAAAACGTGTTCTTAGGGGAAAAGCTATTAAATTTTCTTTTAAGCAAGTTATGTCTTTGCCTAATATTGTATGCAATGCCTATCAGTCTGAATATGCAAAAGACTTTTTAAATCGTAACGGTTTTACAAATACAGCTTCACTAAAAGATTTTATAAATGATGATTATCTTTCAGTTTTACCAGATGAAAAAGCAAAGGAAGATATAGTTGCATACAATCCTATGAAAGGGTTCAAGTTTACAAGAAAACTGATAAAAGCAGATTCTTCTATAAATTGGGTTGCAATCCAGAATATGACACGCAGTCAAGTAAAAGATTTGCTTTTACGTGCAAAAGTTTATGTTGATTTTGGAAATCATCCTGGAAAAGACCGCATTCCGCGTGAAGCTGCAATGTGCAAATGCTGCATCATTACAGGAAAGCAAGGATCTGCAAGGTTCTTTGGTGATGTTCCTATTGATGAAAATAAATACAAGTTTGACCAAAAATCAACAGACGTACACACAATAACAAAGACAATAAAAACAATATTTGCAAAATACGATGAAGCAATAAAAGATTATGAGGATTACAGAAAAATGATTCTTGGCGAAAAAGAAGAATTTGAACAGGATGCAATTAAACTGTTCAGTAAATTCGGGGGGGGGTACAGCTGTTTAACTGAACTGACCCCAAATTTTAGGACAGTTTAAGCAACAACCTCGTTTGGAGTTTTCCAG
>JALELH010000018.1 GCA_022768865.1 Spirochaetia bacterium | reverse complement strand
ACGTTTTTACGGACAGAGCGAAAATGCAGTGAAGACTCAAATCTGGATTGCCCTAATCGTTCATCTTTTGTTCCTGATTCTGAAAGCTGAGAACAGAGACTCAGACCGGACGTTCTCCAGTTTCTGCTCTGAGATTTCCGTAGTCCTTTTCAAGCACAGGGATTTGAAAAAATGGTTCTCAAGGATTTACGAAAAATCCCCGCCAAAAACTTTGCCAGACAAAAACGAATTGTGGCTTTTTGACTATTTGGCGAGTTAATTGGACAGGAGTGAAATTAAATACCCTTTCATTTTATTCTAAAGTTCGACATTCGCCCTATTATAACCTTTTTAAATTATGTTCTGCAAAATAATAAAAAAATTTCTTTTAACATCATACAGAAAAAACGCGGTTATTTCTGTATGCAGCTTTGTATTTGTTTTCTTCAGCGTTTTTTTCAAAAATAGTAAACTATCCCCTAAAGCGCCCATACAAGAATTGCTGTTTATTACAAATACTGCCTTTACACGAACTTCAGAGAAGTTCGTGTCACAAAAGTTATTACAGGTACAGGCATCTAGTGGAACAATTGCTTTTGTGCATTCTTGCGCAAAAAGTTAAGGAGGTACCGGCATCTAAGAAAACAAGTGCTTTTTGCCATTGACATTATAACTTAACAATGTTAATTTAACATCGTTATGAGGTTACCTAATAAAGAACTTGAAAATCAGATTCTGGATGCCACCATTGAACTTCTGATGGAAAAAGAACCTGCAGAAATCGGAATGCGCGACGTTGCAAAAAAATGCAATGTAAGCGCTACGACAATTTACAATTACTACAAGGACAAGAACCAGCTGTTCATGAAAATCTCCCTTTTCTTTTTGCGGGAACTTTCAGAAAAAATGTCCGCAGCACTAAAGACCGTTGAGCCGCCCGCAGAAAAAATACGGACTGCCTTAAAGGTTTACAGGGACTGGTGCTTTGAAAAGCCGGAAGTTGCCCTGCTTGTTTTTTCAAAGCTAAAGGAAACCATCAGCGACGAAGACATAATGAACTTTTACATCTGCAACCGCCTTGGAGAAAACCTGCTTGCAGAATGTGAGGACAAAAAACTTTACAAGGGAAAAGACGTTGCCCTGGATACGGGAATCATAATTTCCGGAATGTGGGGATGCATAGAATCCATAATTACAAAGCGTGCAGACCCTGTTTTCTGGAACGAAGGCATACTTTTTACGGACAGGTTTATTGAAGTAATAATTTCTTCGCTCATAGAAGAAAAAGATAAATAATTAAAAGGAGAATAAAATGAAAAAAATTATTTTGTCATTGATTGCCTTAACGGTTTCTACATTTTCTTTTGCAGAAAAAATCAGCATTGCCGTAAACCCGGGGGAAGTCTATAAAAAGCGCGCACCCCAGATGGCACTGTGGGTTGAAGATGCAGACGGAACTTTTGTTGAAACACTCTACGTTACAAAAAAGGCCGCCGCAAACAAATGGATCGGCAAGCCAAAGGAAGGCCGTCCTGAATCCCTGCCTGACTGGTATAAGGCAAAAGGACAGAACCCTGCAGAAAAAATTGCAAAGGAAGACCTTGATGCAACTACAAGTGCAACTCCAAAAAAAGGCATCGTAATTGAAAAGGAACTTGAACTTGAAAAAAACCGCACTTACGTTTTCAAGTGCCAGGTAAACCAGAGCTTTGACTACAACGATTTTTATACAAAGGAAAATTCCGGTGTAGACGGACAGCCTGCAGTTTTGTATTCCGGTGAACTTATTCCAGACGGAACGGAAAAAGAAATTATGCTTGAACTTAAAGATGCAGCAGCAAACATTACGACGGCAGATAAAATCCTGGGAAACATTTTTGTTGCAATAAAACAATCACTGAAATAAACATAAACGCCTTACGGCAGAACCAGGTCGAAAGTAAATGATTTTTTAGAAGCCAGGACATGCTGTAACTTTCGACTCAAGAATTGCATTCGCAATTCTTGTAAAGATTGCTTCGCTCCTGCAGATTTTTTTTTCATGCCTGAACCTGCCTACGGCGTTTTTTCAAAATAATTATTTTATTGCAACTTGCACTGTCAAGGAACTGCTTAAAAAACTTCATTCTTCAGAGTGCCTCGGTTACCGCTTTCTTTTCCACTCCCTACCCCATTATGCCGAAGATTATTCCTGTTATGATGACTGCGGAACACAGTATTTTATGCAGGATGTCTTTTTCCTTAAAGACAAATTTTCCTGCAATTATTGCAATTATTACGCTGCTCTGCTTTATAAGGGTCATGATGGTTATCTGGCTTTCAGGGTAGCCGTTGGCAATGAAAAGTGCCTTGTCCATGGCAATAAGGCCTGCGGCCAGAAGCCACACCCAGATGTTTTTCCACACGCCACTGCTTATTTTTATCCTGCGCACAAGGACATAAATGCCGTAATAGATAACCATAAAAAGCGTATACCAGAACTGAAGCTGGCTGGAATTCATTTCCTTCATAAGGATTTTATCTAAAAGACCCGACACGGCATTAAGGATGCAGGAAATAAAAGCAAGAAAAACAAAAAATATTTTTTGACTGTTTTTGTCTGCACTATTTACTTCACCGACAGGCAAGGCTTTTTTTCTGAAAGGATTGAACTTAAGCAAAAGCAGGCCTGCACTTACAAAAGCAAGGCCGATGGCCTTAAAAAACGTAATAGATTCCCCCAGAAAGAAAACGCCCAGCAGGGTTGCAAAAAGTACCCGGGATAAATCAAGGATGCCGTAAAGGCTTACGGGAAGTTTTTTTATTGCCTTAAAGCCTGCTATCCACGCAACAAAAATTACAAAGGCTTTTAATGCTACATAAAAATACTGCCTGACATTTAACCCCATGGCGTTGGGAATTTGCGGCGTGCAGATTACAAGGGAAATCAAAGTATAGACAAAAAGAACTTCCATTACTGAATTTTTTTCCAGTGCCTTTTTCTTACAGATTTCCCTTAAGCCCTTTATGATTCCGTAAATAAAAACAAGAAGAATCCACATGACAGCAAGAATACAAAAAAACCGCCTGCATTTCTACAGACGGTTTTTTTACATTAATTGAATGACGTTTTTACTTTTCTTCGTCGCTTGCTATGCGGTCTACTCCTACAAGGTAGTCCGGATCTGTTATGGAAACAACCTTGATTCCGCTTGCACCCCTGCCCTGGATTGTAATGTCCTTTGCTTCTACACGGACAGAAGTTCCCTGGCTTGTAATGCACATTATGCTGTCGCTTTCGCGGACGCAGAGGGCACCGATTATTTCCCCCTTGTCGTCTACGTTGCCAAAGATTTTCTGGCCGCCTGTTCCCCTGCCATGGGAATTAAATTCAGCAGGATCTACACGCTTGCCGATTCCTTTTTCTGTAATTACCAGGATGCGGGCATCTTCTTCTTTTTCTATTCTGATGGCAGATGCAAGTTCATCGCTTGATCCAAGCTTTAGTCCTGCAACGCCGCGGCTTGTTTTGCCCATTGGGCGCACATCATTTTCTTCTATGCGCAAAGCCTGTCCGCGACGGCTTACAAGAAGAATTTCGTCATTGCCGGAAGTCAAAATTGAGCTTACAAGAGTATCTCCGTCATCAAGGCGGACTGCCGTTGTTCCGCGGTCCTTTGCATTTTTAAATTCACTTGTAGGCGTCTTTTTTACTACGCCGTTTGCCGTTGCCATAAACAGGAATTCATCATCCTTAAAGTCCTTTAATGCTACGGTTGTAGTAATGTCTTCGTTGGCACTTACTTTAAGAAGGCTCTTTATGTGGCTTCCGCGGCTTGTCTTGCCTGCTTCTGGTATTTCATGAACCTTTACCCAGTAGGCTTTTCCTGCCGTTGTAATGAACATAAGGTAGTCGTGGGTAGACGCTACGAACATCTGGTTTATGTAGTCTTCTTCTACAAGCTTGGCAGAGATTGTTCCCTTGCCTCCCCTGCCCTGGCTCTTATACTGTGAAACAGGAACACGCTTTATGTAGCCTACCTTGGAAATAAGGACAACCATATCCTCTTCCTTGATCATGTCTTCTACATTTATTGTTTCTACTTCACCTGCAACAATGTCTGTTTTTCTGTCGTCGCCGAACTTTTCAACGATGGCATTTGTTTCTTCTTTAATAAGGTTTAAAATCTTTTCATGGTATGCAAGCAAATCTTCAAGATGTGCAATTTCTGCACGAACCTGTTCAAGTTCTACCTTAAGTTCGTCTATGCGCAATGATGTAAGCACGCCAAGGCGCAGGTCTACTATTGCCTGGCTTTGTTCTTCATCAAAACCAAAACGTTTTTCAAGCCTCTTTTTGGCTTCAGGTTCGTCTTTGCTAGAACGGATTATCTGAATTACTTCGTCTACGCAGTCAACAGCTGTAATTTTAGCTTCAAGAATGTGTTCTTTCTTTTTTGCAACGCCAAGGTCAAACTTTGTTCGGCGTGTAATTACCTGGTCCCGGTGGTCTACAAAGTATTTTATCAGCTGCTTAAGGTTTAAAACCTGCGGTGCAAGTCCGTTTCCGGATGGAACCAAAGCCAGGTTTATGATTCCGTAGCTTGACTGGAGTGCCGTTTTGGCAAAAATCTGGTTTATTACAACCTTTGCAATGGCTGTTTTTTTGATGTCTATTTCTATGCGGACTTCGTCTCCATGGCTTCCGTCATTTACACGTTCTATGCCTTCTATTACGCCGTCGCGGGCAAGTTCACCTATTTTTGTAACTAAATCCGTTGTGCGTGTCTGGTAAGGAATTTCCGTAAATACAATTTTTTCCTTGCCCTTTGTATCAACTTCTATTGTAAAGCGTGCACGCAAAAGTATTTTTCCGCGCCCTGTTCTATAGGCATCAGCAATTCCTTTTCTGCCAAAGATGATTCCACCGGTCGGGAAATCAGGACCTTTTATGTACTGCATCAAATCATCAATTGAACAGTTTTCGTTGTCTATGTAGGCACAGATGGCAGCTCCAACTTCCCTAAGGTTGTGCGGCGGCATGTTTGTTGCCATACCAACGGCAATACCTGTAGAACCGTTACACAAAAGGAACGGAAAGGCTGCAGGAAGAACTTTAGGTTCCTGTCTTGTATCATCAAAGTTTGGACTAAAGTCAACAGTGTCCTTTTTTATGTCGTCTACCATTACTTCGGCAATTTTGGACATTTTTGCTTCTGTATAACGGTAAGCAGCTGCAGGAGATCCGTCAATTCCTCCGAAGTTGCCCTGCTTTGTAACAGGCATGTACCTTAAAGAAAAAGCCTGTCCAAGACGAACCATGGCATCATAAACTGAAGCATCGCCATGAGGGTGATAGCGTCCAAGAACATCACCGACTACGGTTGCACATTTTTTTGTTTTTCCACCGGAAGTCAATCCTTCTTCTGCCATGGCATAAAGAATACGGCGGTGAACAGGCTTTAAGCCGTCCCTTACATCAGGAAGTGCACGTTCAACAATAACAGACATGGAATAGTCAATAAATGAACGCTGCATTTCGTGTTCAATAGGTGCCGTTAAAACATAGCCTCCTTCCGGAGTCTGTCTTTCTTCGTATTTTATTTTTTCAATCATTTTCTAATCCTGTAAAGTAAAAATTAAACGTCCAGTGTGGCATACTCTGCATTTTCTTCAATGAACTTACGGCGGGGATCTACATCGTCACCCATAAGGACAGAGAATACCTGGTCTGCAAGCTTTGCATCTGTTATTTTAACCTGCTTCATTTTGCGGTTTTCAGGAGACATGGTTGTTTCCTTAAGTTCCTGCCATTCCATTTCACCAAGACCTTTATAACGCTGGACTTCTGCCTTGTCGCGGTTTTCTCCAAGATCTGCAAGAGCCTTATCACGTTCTTCATCACTAAATACAAACCTCTTGAATTTCTGCTTTTTGTATTCAACGCGGTAAAGTGGTGGCATGGCAATGTAAACGTAGCCTTTTTCTATAAGTTCCGGCATAAAACGGAAGAAGAAAGTCATAAGCAGTGTTGAAATGTGGGCACCGTCAACATCAGCATCTGCCATGATTATGATTTTATGATAGCGGAGCTTTTCTATGTTGAAGTTTTTTCCAATTCCGGTGCCAAGTGAAGCTATTACAGGCTGAAGCTTTTCGTTGTTCATTACTTTTGAAGGGTCAACTTTTTCTACGTTGAGCATTTTACCCCACAAAGGAAGAATGGCCTGTGTTTTTGGGTTTCTGCCCTGCTTTGCTGAACCGCCGGCAGAATCTCCTTCGACAATGTAAACTTCACAGTCTTCAGGATTTTTTGATGAACAGTCTGCAAGTTTTCCAGGAAGCCCAAAAGAATCCATTCCGCTTTTACGGTTTGTTTCAACGGCCTTGCGTGCCTTTATGCGGCCTATGGCTTCGTTTACTGCCTTTTCAAGAATCATGGTGCAAAGCTGAGGATTCTGCTCAAACCACAAGGTCAACTTTTCTGAAACAAGGGAATAAACAATGGAACGGACTTCTGTGTTTCCGAGCTTCTGCTTTGTCTGACCTTCAAACTGAGGTTCCGGAACTTTTACAGAAACAACGGCGGCAATACCTGTGCGCACATCGTCACCAGTCAGGCGTTCTATCTTTATTTCTTTTTTCTTGTCAGAATCACTTGGCTTTTTGTTTCTGTCAACTTTTGGATTTAGTTTCTTAAAAAGCTTATCGTTTCCATCAAGGGCTTTATTCAAAACAAATGTAAGGGCATTTTTAAAGCCTTCAAGATGAGTTCCGCCTTCGTGAGTATTAATGTCGTTTACATAAGAATAAATGCTTTCTTCGTAGCTGTCATTATACTGCATGGAAACTTCAGCAATAACGTCACTTTGTTCACCGGTAATGTAAATAGGTTCATCAGGAATAACTTTCTTACCGTTGTTAAGGTATTTTGTATACTCGTTGATTCCGCCTTCAAATTTAAGAACAACTTCCTTTGGATTTTCAAGACGTTCGTCGCGGAAAGTAATTTTTATTCCAGGGTTAAGGAAAGCAAGTTCCCTAAGTCTTGAAATCAAAACATCAAAATCGTATGTTGTAGTTTCTTTAAAGATTGAACCGTCTGCCTTCCACCGGATTACAGTTCCATGCTTGTCAGAATCTTCTATACGCTCAACCTTTGTTTTTGGAATGCCAGTTTCATACTTCTGAAAAAAGTGTCCGCCATCACGGTAAACATCTGCAGTAAGCCATACAGAAAGAGCATTTACGCAGGAAACGCCAACACCATGCAGACCGCCTGAAACTTTATAAGTTGATTTATCAAACTTTCCGCCTGCATGCAACTGACTTAAAACAAGTTCAAGGGCACTTTTCTTTTCTTTAGAATTTATTGCAACAGGAATACCGCGTCCGTTGTCTTCTACACGGCAAATATCGTCTTTTTCTAGGGCAACAATAATGTTGTCACAATAGCCAGCCATGGCTTCATCAATACTGTTATCTACAACTTCATAAACAAGGTGATGAATTCCATTTGGACCTGTAGAACCAATGTACATGCCAGGACGCTTACGGACTGCTTCAAGTCCGTGCAAAACCTGAATGCTTTCGGCACCGTATTCTTTATTTTCAGCCATTTATTTCCTCTTTATTTGTAAAAATCAGTAATTTAAGAGATTAAACTATAATAAAAAGGCATAAAAATTTCAATAAATCAGATACTTATATATAGAAAAAAATCAAACAAAAATTCAAAATTGAATTCATAAAAAAATTCAGATATAATCTGAGTTTATGAGTAGTCAGAATTTTAAAGTTTTTTGGGACGAAGTCCTCAACAACATTCATCAGGAATATATTTCAAACAACAATGCCAGTGAATTTGATCTCTGGTATGGAACAATAAAATATATAGAAGATTCAAATTCTGAACTTACTGTTTCATTTCCGTCAGAATTTATGTTTAACTATATGAATTCTAAAGGCTATATCCAGAACATAAAAGACAGAATAAAAATTCTATGTGCAAGAGAAGTTACCATAAAGCCTGTTTACGAAAATGAAATAAAAAAAGAAGAACCTGTTACAGTATCTGCATCTGTATCTGTCACCAAAAATGATAACAAAACTGACACCTTTGTAGAAGAATCTGTTACCATAAAAGAAGAAAATAACGGTATTACAAAGCCATCATTACCAAAACAAAAAAAGAAGCATTTTCAGTTAAGAGAAGATTACACTTTTGAACGCTTTGTTGTAGGTGACAATAATGATTATGCTTACAGTGCATCCCTTGCAGTAGCAAAGGAACCAGGAAAAAAGTTTAATCCTCTGCTAATTTACGGTGGAACAGGCCTTGGAAAAACCCACTTAATGCAGTCCATCGGAAATTACATTTATAATAATCCTACGGAAGAAAAAGAAAATCCGCAGATTTGCTATATGAATCTGGAAAGCTTTACCAATGAGTTTACAAAATCTATCCGCGAAAAAACCATGGACAAGTTTGCAAAAAAGTACAGGAATTTGGATGTCCTTTTAATTGACGACATTCAGTTTTTAACTGGCAAAGAAGGACTTCAGAACGAACTTTTCCATACTTTTGAAGCACTTTCCCAGAAAAATTCACAGATGGTCTTTACCTGTGATAAACCTCTTTCAGAATTAAAGGGTGTAGAAGAAAGACTTGTTTCACGCTTTGCACAGGGAAATTCAGTAGATCTTCAGGCACCTAATTACGAAACAAGAAAAGCCATTCTGCAGAAAAAAGCACAGGAAACAGGTATATCATTATCGGAAGAAATTCTTGATTTTATTGCTAAATCTGTAAAATCCAATGTACGTGAACTTGAAGGCTGCCTTAACAAAATAATAGGATATGCTGAACTTACCAAAAAGACTTTAAGCCTTGAAATGGCAAAAAAACTTCTTGTAGACAACATAAAAACTACAACAGATGAAACTATAACAATTGATACCATCATAAAGGTAGTATGCAACTACTATAACATTACGATTGCCGACATAAAAGGAACTGCCAGAAACCCAAAATTTGCCATGCCTCGCCATATTGCCGTTTACCTTGCAAGAAAAATGACAGACAGAACATTTACAGAAATTGCAGGTGAACTTGGCGGAAGAGACCACACCACAATAATGAACAGCAATAAAAAAATAGAAGGCCTGCTTCAGACTGATGAAAGTATGAACGATACTCTTCAGATTATTAAAAATAAAATAAAAGAATATAAGAAACTATAAAAAATTAAATGTGGAAAACTATTACCATTTATGATATCATGATGTAGAAAAGTTGTGGATAAACATATACAATGTGGATAAGTGTAAAACTTGTGAATTTAACTATCATATTTATCCACACTGTAAATTTAAATAATATAATAAAATAGGAAAATTACTAATGAATTCACGTTTCCTATTATTACTATTACTAAAATTTATAAATTTATAAATTTGTAGCACTGTGAATTCTAAAAATGTATATTTATGCAAACTAATGCATATTTATTTATGCACTTTTTGCTGTAGGAGAATATTATGAAATTTACCTTTGACAGGGATTTGATGCTTAAAGAAGTTTCAATTGCACAGGAAATTATTTCTACAAAGAATGCTACTTCAATTTTGTCTAATATTTTAATCAGTGCACAGGATAACAGGCTTATCATAAAGGCTACTGATGTAAAAATTAATTACGAAACACAGATTCCTGTTCAGGTTATAGAAGAAGGTTCTACAACAATCTATTGTGATAAATTTCTTGGTATTCTTAATGCACTTCCTTCCGGAGAAATTGAATTTAATCAGGAAAACAATGAAGAACAGTCTGTAAAGGTAAAGATCAGCACCCTTGATAAAAAAAATAAATTTGAAATGAAGTCTATGTCTCAGGAAAAATTTCCTGACTTCTTCAGTGCAGATAATGTTCCTTATTTTGAAGTTTCTTCAAAGGAAATTAAGGAAATGATTGCCCAGACTTATTTTGCCGTAAGTGAAGATGAAACACGCTATTTTATGAACGGTGTATATTTTGAAAAGAAAGGTGATAATCTTAACCTGGTTTCTACAGACGGAAGAAGACTGAGCTTTGCTTCTAAAAAAGTCCTTGCAGGAATCAGTGACTTTCCTTCTGCCATTGTTCATCCGAAAATTCTTAACATTGTATTAAAGCATGCTCCTGAAGAAGGAAATATATTTATTGCTGTTGTTGATAGAATGATTTTCTTTAAGTTTGGAAATTATAAATTCGGCTCTGTTCTTCTAGACGGAAACTTTCCTAATTATCAGCCTGTAATTCCCGAACATCAGGAACATAGTTTCCAGGTTGAAAAAGCTGACCTTGTAAATGCACTTAAAAGTGTTTCCCAGATGGTTGATAAAAAGGCGGGCCGCATTTACTTTAACATTTCAGACGGAGTTTTGAAAATTTCTTCGGCACAGGCTGATTTTGGTAGTGCAGATGCAGAAATTCCTTGTATGTATGCAGGTCAGGAATATTCCATTGCAATGAATTTCCGCTATGTTGATGAACCTTTACGCGGTATTGATACAGACAGGATTGTGTTTGAATTTACGGAAGAAATGAAGGCTGTTACCATGAGGCCTGAACCAGCTTCTGATTATTTCCACATAATCATGCCAATGCAGAAAGAATAGGATTTTATTAAAGAGATTGCCTTTTAAATCCTTAACTCCCTATAATTTCAGAAACCTCTCCAATGAAACCATTGACTTGTTTTCAAGGGAGGTTTTTTTTGTAGGTGAAAACGGACAGGGAAAAAGCAATTTTCTTGAAGCACTTTATTATTGTGCCTATGGGTCATCCTTCAGGACAAATCAGGAAAGTGAAATAATTAAAAACAATGAATGTGAAATGAGAATTCATTCCATGTTTACTGAAGAAAATAAAACTACCCACACTACCCTTCTTAAAATAAAAGACAAGAAAAAGTTCATTGAAAAAGACGGAAAAATAATTCATGACAGAAAAGAACTTATTAACACAATTCCATGTGTTCTTTACAGTCATGATGATATGGATTTTGCTGTTGGTGCACCGGAAAGAAGAAGGTTTTTTATTGATCAGTCTTTAAGCATGTATGATGTAATGTATATCGATGTAATAAGGCGGTACAGAAAGGTTTTAAAAAGCAGAAATTTATGCCTTTCACAAAAAAATCTAAGCCTTGTTGAATCTTACGATATTCAGCTTGTTCAAAATGGAATTGAAATTCAGAAAAAAAGAAAATCTGCAATTTTTAAATTCAATCAGATTTTTGACAGGATTTATGAAGAAGTAACTGGAATTGATGGAGTTCATGTAAGGTATTTTCCGTCATGGAAAGAAAATGCTGAAGGATTAGAAGCTGACTATATAATTAAAGAATATCTTGAAAAAAACAGGAAAATGGAAGTTGTACGTGGAACTACATTGAGCGGACCCCACAGGGACAGGATTGTCTTTGAAAGAAACGGAAGTGCATTTATTCCTAAAGCATCTACAGGGCAACGAAGGCTGATTTCTCTTGTTTTAAGAACTGCCCAGGCTGTTTTTTATAATCAGATTACGGGAAATAAACCTGTTTTACTTATGGATGATGTTCTTCTTGAACTTGATCCAAAAAAAAGACAGAAAGTAACGGCACTGCTTCCTGATTATGATCAGCTTTTCTGCACTTTTCTTCCTGGTGAGCCTTATGAAAATTACAGAAGGGAAAACACCTTTGTATATGAAATTAAAGACGGAAAATGGGATAAGCTTAAATGAATGATAATATAATTTCCGCAGGCAAGCTTATGGAAATTCTTTTTTCAAATCTGAATGTTGAAGATTCTTCCAGGGCTGCTTCCATTTCAAGTGAATGGAAAAAAATTGTTTCAAAAATAAAGTCTTCTCCGAATATTGATGAAAAAAGAAATGATAATCTTGGAAATAATATTTCTGATCATTCAAAAATTGTCGATTTAAAAAATGGAGTTCTTTTGGTTGAAGCGGATCATCCGGGGTATATAAACCTTTTGCAGTTCTATAAAAATTTTATTCTTAAAGGTTTTCAGATGAACGGAAATAAATATAAGATTAAAAATATTGCATTTAAACTTTCCGGCGCAAGGGGTTTTGCAGAAGAATCCATAGAAAAAAAAGAAGCAGACGGTATAAGGATGGCGGAAATTCAAATCAAAAAAGAAGATGAATGCATAAAGCCTGCTGAATCTGAATTTCTTTCTAAGAGAACAAACAAAGAATTACCGCAGGAACTGAAAAACATATTTGAAAACATAGAAAAAGACTTTGCAGAATAACAATTGACCAATTGTTAAAAATAATGCTAATATCGCTTACTAAAATTGAAATTATTTTAATATAATATAGGAGTCGTTATATGTTACGTACATACCAGCCAAGTAAAGTAAAGCGCAATAGAAAGTTTGGTTTCCGCGCAAGAATGGCAACAAAAGGCGGAAGAATGGTTCTTGCCAGAAGAAGAGCTAAGGGACGCCATAAGCTTTCTGTTTCAGACGAAAAGAAGCCTTACTGATTTTAAGTTAAATAGGATGGATACGGACTTGTTAAAAACGGGTTTTTTTAAACGTGAAGAACATATAAAGAAACCTGCCGACATCCAGAAACTTTTTAAAACGGGGAAGAAATTCAGCGTAAAGGGAGCAAAGCTCTTTTTTATGAAGAATGATAAAAATATCAACCGCATAGGTTTTCCCCTTCCCCGTGGCTATGGAAATGCCGTAGAAAGAAATAGGTCTAAACGCTATAGCCGCGAAACATATCGTTTTTTTAAAGCACACCTGAACACTGGTTATGATATGCTGTTTTTAGTATACCCAGGAAATGACTCGTTCCTATCGCGGTGTGAACAATTTAAGACATTATGCACAAAAGCTGGTTTATTAAAGAATTCGTGAATTTTCTAGAAAAATTCATGTATTTTTTTATACGGTTTTATCAAGTTTGTATTTCTCCTCTTTTTCCAGACTGCTGTCGTTATACGCCCAGTTGTTCTCAGTATGCTATTGAAGCAATTAAGAAATATGGTCCCTTTAAGGGATTTTATCTTGCTGTCAGGAGAATATTAAGGTGTAATCCTTTTTTTGAAGGAGGATATGATCCTGTTCCATGACGGCATAAAAAGGATTTAATATGGACAAAAACAGTATTATTGCCGTTGCTTTATCGAGCCTTGTTCTTATAGGTTCATTCTTTATTCAGAGTAAATACATAATGCCTAAAAAACAGGCACAGGCAGAAGCTCAGGCTGCTGAAATGCAGGCTCAGAATCAGCTTGAAAAAGAAAAAGTCAAGGAAGAAAACGAAAAGATTTCTGCATCTTTTGCAGAAGAAATGTCTGAAACAACAGAAAATGTTGCAGTTCAGGAATATGAAATCACAACTAATAAAGCAAAGGTTGTTTTTACAAACAAAGGCGGAGATGTTTTAAGCTATAAACTTCTTCAGCATCAGGATAAGGAAACTGGTGACGGAGTTGAAATGGCTATGGACGTTGCCGGATTCAACAAGGCATTTGCTACAACTTTCGGCGGTTTTGACGGAGTTGTTCTTGATGACGTTTTTAATGTTTCAGTAAAAGATTCAAAAACAATTCTTTTTTACCGTGATTATGAAGTAAAGGATTCTGATGGTATTCCGCATAAATTTACTTTCGGAAAAAAATATTCATTTGCAGATGATGATTATGCATTTAAGCTTGAAATTTCAGTTCTTTCAAAAGAAGACGAAAATAAACTTGATTTAGGCGGTTCAGCCTATACAATCAGGACATCTCCTCAGATTGGTCCTAAATACGATAAAAAGAACCGTTATGAAGTGCGCCAGTTTCTTGCTTTGAAAAATAACAAAAAAATCAGAAAGAACATTACTGACAAAGTTTATGAAATGAATGGTCTTGAGTGGGCCGGAACAGGCGGTAAATATTTTACAATGCTTATTAAGCCGGTTGCTCCCCTTACAATGAATTCTTCTGTAAAAGCCATTTCAAATAAAGGAAATTCAACACAGATAATGCTTTCAAGAAAGGCAATTACAGAAAAAAATGTAAATGATACATACTACATTTATGTTGGTCCGCGCCAGGAATCTGAACTCATAAAGTATAATGACCAGACAAAAAATGCATGGGGACTTACAAATACAAAATTCAACATGGCTTTACAGTCAAGTGGTCTTTTTTCTCCGATAGAAAGAGTTCTTAAGTGGTCTCTTGATAAAATTCATATTCCTGTAGGCAACTGGGGCGTTTCAATAATCATTCTTACACTGATTCTTAAAATAATTCTTTTCCCGATAAATAAAAAACAGGCAGTAGGTTCTTTAAAAATGCAGGAACTTCAACCGAGAATGAAGGAAATTCAGGAAAAATATAAGAACGATCAGGTTAAGTTAAGCGGTGAAATGCAGAAACTTTACAAGGAAATCGGATACAATCCTATGGCAGGATGTCTTCCTATGATTGTTCAGATGTTTATCCTTTTTGCAATGTATAATGTTTTCAATAATTATTTTGAATTCCGCGGTGCAAGTTTTGTAAAGGGATGGATTGATGATCTTTCTACAGGAGATTCAATCTGGACATGGAACAAGGTTATTCCTGTTGTTTCAGGATTTACAATGAACAACTTAAGACTTTTGCCGTTTATTTATACAATTTCCCAGCTCCTGAACGGAAAAATAACTCAGTTTGGTAATCCGGGTGCAGCTTCAACTCAGGGACAGATGAAAATGATGATGTATGGTATGCCTATTATGTTCTTCTTCCTTTTCTATAATGTTCCGAGCGGACTTCTTCTTTACTGGACAACAAGCAATATTCTTCAGATTGGCCAGCAGCTTGTAATTAACAGCGTAATGAAGAAAAAAAGAAATGAAATGGCTGCAAAAAAAACCGTAAATGCCAATGAACTTAAGTTTAAGGGCGGAAAGAAAAAGACACGTTAAATTAAAAGAGTGTCTTTAAATTAGCAAAAAATTTTTAGGAGACAGATATGACATACGAGTATGAAGGAAAAACAGAAAAAGAAGCTATTGAAAAGGCAGCTTCAGAACTTGGACTTGAAAAAGACCAGTTTGATGTTGAAATTCTTGAATCACAGAAAAAAAGCCTTTTTAAAACAGGTTATGTAAAGATTCGTGTTCACACAGTTGATTCTCAGAATTCAGTTTCACCGGAATTTGACGGAAAAATTTCTGAATCTGTAACAAGGGCACCTGTTTCAAATCCTCTTCCACAGAATGAATTTGAACAGAAACTTATTGATTTTACAAAATCTGTAATAGAAAAGATGGGCTATGAAGTTGCTGTAGAAGTCATGTTCCGTGAAGAAAAAAAGATCGGAATTAAACTTACATCAGTTTCTTCTTCAATTCTTATTGGACGCAAGGGTAAAAACCTTGATGCACTTCAGCTTATTGTAAACATTTATGCAGGTCATCTTGGAAGGGAAGATGTTCGAATTATTCTTGATACAGAAAATTACAGAATCCGCCGTGAAGAATCTTTGGTTCGTCTTGCTTACGTTACTGCTGACAAAGTAAGGCAGAAGAAATCTTCAATACTTCTTGAACCAATGAATCCTTTTGAACGCCGTCTTATTCATACAACATTAAATGACATTGCAGATGTTGAAACTAAATCAGAAGGTGAAGGTTTATATAAACAGGTACGCGTAATCTATAAAGGAGTACGTTAATAAAAAGCCCAAGAGGAGCTTATGACTAAACTGTTTATAAAAATAGCTCTTTTTTTAGCCGGTACATTTGCCTTTTCTTTTTCTGCAGAAGAAATTGCGGGTAAAGAAAATTATGAAAAGCTTAAGAAAGACGGAAAAATTCAGGTCAACAGGTTTAATGATGAATCAAAACATCTTGAACTTGTTTCTGATACGGAAGTTTCCAGAAAAGTTTTTGGTGAATGGGAAAATCTTGATTTGACTGCCTTAACGGGTGAAAATCTGTATCTTCTTCCTAAAAACGGAACTTCCATAGAAGATGTGTCTGTTATTTTAAGGTCTGTAAGCAGGCTGCAGGGAACAGAATACTATTCCAACAGAAGAAAAAGAACCGAAGTTCTTTATGAAAATGCTTACTGTATAAAAAGTGAATCAGACAGGACAAAAGTCGATGATTTTACGGAAGGCAATGCAGACGGTCAGGTTCAGTATTGTCTTTTGGATGATCATTCACTTGGGAAAACAAATTACCGCATTTCCTATACACAGACAGAAAATGAAGTAGCGGCAAGTTTTACCAATGTTTCTTCTGTAAGCTATGGACCTGTCCGGGCAGTTGCAAAAGAAAATCTTGTAATAGGCGTCGTTTTTATAGACTGCGGTGATGAATACCTTGTTTACATGGCCATGAAAGCAGATTTTTTTAGCCTTGGCTTTTTAGAGGAGAAAATTAAAAAATCCCTTTTATCAAGGCTTGATGCAATTTACGGCTGCTTTATGAAACAGGTGGGAGAATTTAAATAATGAAAAAATTAATTGCAATTTTGTTTACTGGACTTGTATTCCTTTCTTTTGGAGGATGCAAGACAAAAAAAGCAGAAAAGAAAACTACAACAAAAAAGGAGGCTGTTAGAAACATGAGCGGCTTAAAATCAATTGAAGGAAAAGAAGGTGTTTTTGCTGTAATTAACACAGACAAAGGAGAAATTGCCATTGAACTTCTTTACAAAGACACACCTATGACAGTTACAAATTTCGTAGGTCTGGCAGAAGGCACTTTAGATGCTGCAAAAGGAAATCCTTTTTATGATGGACTTAAATTTCACCGTGTTATAGCAGATTTTATGATTCAGGGTGGAGATCCTCAGGGAACAGGTGCAGGCGGCCCGGGATACAAGTTTGGCGATGAATGGTGCGACAAGTATCAGTTTGACAAGCCTGGTTACCTTGCCATGGCAAATGCCGGCCCAAATACAAATGGTTCTCAGTTTTTCATTACTCACGTCCCTACCCCATGGCTTAACGGAAAGCATACTATTTTTGGTATTGTAGTTGATGAAGAAAGCCAGGCTGTAGTAAATGCCATTGCTCAGGGCGATAAAATGAATTCAATTAAGATTTTCCGTCAGGGTGAAGAAGCTTCTAAATTTACTGCTACACAGAACGACTTTAACAAAATGGTTGAAGTTGCAAAAAAAGCTGCCCTTGAAGCAAAGAAAAAGGCAAATGCTGCAAAAATTGCAGAAGTTGAAAAAGCATTTCCTGGTTTTGCAGTTGATTCAAACGGAATTTATTATAAAACAAAAAAAGAAGGTTCAGGAGAAAAATGCGGCGGCCGTAAAATGGTTACAACAGAGTATAAAGGATATCTTGTAGACGGAACTGTATTTGACGGTTCTGCCAAGCTTCTTAAAGGCGGACACGAGCCTTTAGACTTTATGACAGCCGGCGGACAGATGATTCCTGGTTTTGACATTATGGTTCAGGACATGAAACTGGGCGAAGTAAGGACAATTGTTGTTCCTAGTGACCTTGCTTACGGTGATGCAGGCTATCCTGGCGTAATTCCGGGCGGTGCATACATTGCATTTGACATTGAGCTTGTAAAGATTAAGTAAAAAGCGGAACTGTCACCCTGAAGCTGGCAAGCATGCTTGATTCAGGGGCTGCACTGTGTGTAGATAGAGATTCCGGATCAGGTCTGGAATGACACTAGTAGTAAAAAGACTAAAAATAACATTATTGCTTAACTGAAGGCTGCGGAAATCCACCGCAGCTTTTTTGTATAGTTAAATTCAAGAAAAAACTAGAAAATGTGGAAAATTCACAATAAATTCACTAAGTTATCCACTTTTTGACCTATTTATCCACAAAATTCTGTGGATAAATTCACTTTAAAATCCACTTTTTCCACAGCTTATCCACAATTTGTGGAAAATTCAGTAAATTCATGTATGGTAAATTTACTGTTTTATAAATCTTCCAGGTTTGTAAGGTAATTATAAAGTTTTCCTTTAATTAAAAAGTCAATGAGACCGCACTGATCTATCATTGAAAGAGGACTACCAAAATTCTTATACTTTTCTTTGTAACTTTCTATAATCTGTTTAGGTAAAAACATAAAGGAACTGTTTATGGACTTAGAAATAAGGTAAGCAAAACTGTTCATGTAAATCCAGCGGTCTTTTATGGTGTAATTCTGCGTTTTTTCGTAGTTATGAGGTTCTGGAATGTTATCTATTTCAATAAAGTATCTGTATTCTTTTTCGTTGAGCCAGGAATACACTAGCTGCATTTCTTCTGTGCTTAGATTTTTGCGTCTGATGCTTGATGTAGTAGAAATTATAATTGTAGCCTTGATTCTGTTAAGGGTTTCAATTTCCTTTTGTATAGAGCTTTGATTGATAATTTCAGTTTTGAATCCTGCCGCTGTAATTGCGGAAACGATATTTTCTTCAATATCATCTGAAATGGCAACGACAGGGGTTATTGTCTCCTGTGAGATGGAGTTTTCTGCAAGCTGAAGCAATCCGTGCATGGACTTTGCAGGATGTAAGAATTCCTTTAGCTGAAGAAGATTAAAAAGCGTATAGGAAAGATTAGAACCCAAAACAATTTGTGCAGGGTTAATGTCTATGTTGTGGAATTTGTAGATAAAGGCAGCAATGGAAACCCTTAAAGGAGATTCGCCCTGTATGTCGGCTTTGCTGTCAATGCTTAATCTGTTGTGATGTTCTGCAAGGGCCGTAATGCAGCTGTCTATAAAGGCAGCAAGCGGTGAAAGAATACGCCCCTTGCTGCTTTCAGAATTGACTATGTCACCTGAATTCATTAAAAGAGAATTTTCTTTTTGTTTGCCCTTTGTTATAGAACCGGAATCTTCATTGACTGAAGAAATTTCATCGTTAGAAAGTGAATTTTTCAGAATCATTGTTTCACTTTGAGGAATGTCATTAAGGGCATCCGTGTTTGTAAGTACTAAACTTGATTTATCAGATTCTATTGACAAAGACGGGCTGCTGTTCCGTAAAAGAGAATCAACGGTTGGAATTTCCGTATCCTGCTCTTCTGATGTAACCGCGGGAACAGGATACTGTTCTTCCGGATTTTTTATGAAATAACCGCTTTTTGAAAGGGAATAAATGTAACCGTCTTTTTCCAGCTCTCCGTAGGCTTTTGTAACTGTGTTGCGGCTTATGCTGTAATCATCCGAAAGCTTTCTTATTGATGGAAGTTTTGTTCCTAAAGGCAGTTCGCCGCTTTTAATTTTAGATTCAAAAAACCGGTAAAGCTGGTGATAGAGTTTAACCTTGCTGGATTTATCAAGTTCAATTTCAAAGTTATTCAAAATTTACTCCCGAAGTATAATCTGCACCCATAAAATCAGGTTTAACTATTATAAAATGGGATAAAGAAAAAAGCAAATAAATAAAATTTAATGGTTGCAGTTTTCTAAAATTAAAGTGAAAAACTTTCCGGAAGAAGATCTCCTAAGGTAAAAACCTTAAACTCTTCCGCAGATTTTGCAAGAATTACTAAAAAGTCTTTTGTGCAGAATTCAGCAAGGACCTGACGGCAGACGCCACAAGGGGGGCAAAAATCCTTAATCTTGCCGTCAGGGCCGCCAACTACGGCAATGGCAGTAAAATCTTTAGTTCCTTCGCTTACGGCTTTAAATACAGCCGTTCGTTCTGCACAGTTAGTTGGCCCGTAGGCAGCATTTTCTATGTTGCAGCCGGTATAAATCTGTCCGTTTCTGGCAAGAAGTGCTGCCCCTACATGAAAATGGGAATATGGAACATAGGAAAAGTCAAGCATTTTAATTGACTTGCTGATAAGTTCTTTAATTTTTGATTCTTCAAGTTCCATGTAAACCTCCAGTTTTTCTGCACGAATTAAGTTTCCGCAGTTTTCTAAAGTTTAATCTTTCTTTTTTCAGGATCCTCATTCTGTCTATAGAAAATAGCAATGTTTCCGATTACTCGGACAAGATTTGAATCAGTGTGGAATGCTATGTCCTGTGAGTATTCACTTTTGTCTTCCTTGTATTCATTGAACTTTACTTTGATAAGTTCATGGGCATTTAAAGAATCTGACACCATTTTTACAAGGTTTTCCGTAACACCCTGCTGTCCGATAATTACGACAGGAGACAAATCGTGTGCCTGCTTTTCTAAGGATTTTCTCTGTTTGCTTGTTAATTCAATCATAAAAAAAGAATATCATTTATTGTCAGTTTTATCCACACCAAAACCAAATAGTGCATAATCTGCACGGCAGGGGTCACCGGGGAAAACCTTATTCATAAGTCCGGTCAGTTCAACGTCTGTTTTAAAACTTGCCGCAGGTACATTGCCGTTTTTTGAAAGCGTAAATAAATTTAAAATGGCTGCTTCCTGCATTACATGGGTGTCCAGGGGAATTAAAAGCTTTTCTTTGCTATACCAGGACTGCCATAAACCTAAGTCTACGGGAGAAGCAGAACGCGTCATCCATCGTAAAAACATGTTTATTCTTTTTGCCGCTGTTCCCTTTGAATGGGGTATAAGGTGACAGTTTAGAGGAAAAAGGTTACAGATTAAAGGTGACAGATAGTCGGAACTGTTACCGTATAGTTTTTTTATATGATTTCCAATGGAGCCAGACTCTTTAATAAAGATACAGATTGTGTCAAAAAAAAGCAGAAAGTCGTTGTGGGTAAACATTCTGTAAAAAGAACTGTCCCCCTGTGTAAAGAATTTTCTGTACCTTTTATTCTGTATCCATTTAACTAAACTGTCACCTGATGCAGAGAGGACAGATTCTGTGTGTTTTAAAATTTGTTCCCGTCTGCCAAAGGCCATGTTAGCAGCTAAAAAGGCGGCAATTTCCTGTTCAATGGGGTCAGAATATCTGTGCATGAATTGAGACGGATCTTTTAAAAGAAATTCTTTTGTTTCATATTTATCTGCAAGTGTCTTTAGCAAAGCAGATGTTTCTTCAGTCAGCATGATGAAATTATAATTCATTTTTTTTATGTAAAACAAGCAGACTGGGTTATGTATTTCAGATGAAATTTAACAAAAAGAGTGCCAGTCACCAATACATGTGAACCATGTTCTTTAACGCATGTGAACAGCACTCACATGTACATGTGAACCATGTTCACCAAAATAAAAAAGTGAAGCATGTTCACCAAGGTTTTTTTGCCATGAAGTTCTTGTAAAAGCGTTCCGGCGGTAAATAAACAGATGGAAAAAAAAGACTGACAACGCTATAATGGAAAAATATGTTGAATATCAATAACAATACAGCCAACGTAAAAAGGGAAATTCTTGTCCGCATTGCCAGACTTCAGCTGGAAGGAAAGCTGGAAGAAGGAGTCCATTTCATTCCAAGGGAAATGGTTCCGCGCAACAAGCCTCCGCTGCGCTGCTGTATTTTCCATGACAGGGAAATTATCCGCATGCGCACCATTGCCCGCATGGGAATTTCCGTTGAAAATATTGATGAAGAGCGCACTTTAGGTTCCTTTGCAAAAGAAGCCCTTGAACGTGAAAAACCCACATGGCCTATGCTTACTGTCTTGCATGAAGCCTGCAATGCCTGTGTTAAAGCCCATTACATGGTTACAAATGCATGTCAGGGTTGTGATGCACGCCCATGCAAAATGAACTGTCCAAGGCAGGCGATTACCGTTGAACGCCATGCAACCATTGACGAAAAACTTTGCATAAATTGCGGAAAGTGCCTTGAAAACTGCCCTTACCACGCCATTATAAAAATACCTGTTCCTTGTGAAGAAGCATGCCCTGTTGGTGCAATCAGCAAGGATGAAAGCGGCCATGAAACAATTGATTACCATAAGTGCATTTTCTGCGGCAACTGCATGCGCGAATGTCCTTTTGGTGCCATGATGAGCAAGAGCCAGCTTGTTGACGTAATAAAGCACATTATGAACGGTAAAAAAGTCGTTGCCCTTTATGCTCCTGCCATAGCATCTCAGTTTGATTCTGTTCCAGGCCAGCTTGAAAGTGCTTTCCTTAAAGCAGGCTTTAACAGGGTCTGGGAAGTTGCCATCGGGGCGGATATCTGTGCCACAAATGAAGCAAGGGAATTTGAAGAGAGAATGAAGCGCGGAGACAAAATGATGACCACATCATGCTGTCCTGCTTATGTCCGTGCCGTAAAAAAGCACGTGCCTGCCCTTGCAGAATGTATTTCTGAAACAAGAAGCCCCATGCACTATACAGCAGAAATTGCCAAAAAAGCAGACCCTGACTGCATTACTGTTTTTATCGGACCCTGCCTTGCCAAACGCCGCGAAGGTTATGATGACGACATGGTAGACTACGTTTTAAGCACGGCAGATCTGGAAGCATTTTTTATTGCAAAAGAAATCGATGTTTCAAAAATGGAATGTTCAGGGGAAAGCATTATTCCTACTGCCAGCGGAAGAAATTTTGCAAAGTCTGGCGGAGTTCTGGATGCAGTTGCCCTGCGCCTTACGGATAAAACAATCCTGCGCCCTGCAAAGATTAACGGACTTTCAAAAAGCGGAATGAAAATGCTTAATGCCTATGGCCTTATAAACAGCGGAAAAATTCCTTCCAAACCTGATACGCCCAATTTAATTGAAGTTATGGCTTGTGAAGGCGGCTGTATTGGTGGCCCAAGCATCAGGAAAAACATTAAGCAGGCAGAAATTCAGCTTAATAAATATGTAAGTGCCGGAGCCCAGAATAGTTCAAAATAATAAAGTGAGAGTTTGAAAATGGAACTGGAAAAAAACTATTATTTAAAACCCATGAAGTCTCTTTTATTTACAGGTTATGTTCTTGCATTTTTATGTTTTATTCTTGAAGTCGGCATGTCTCCTGTTGTGTTTCCATCTGCATTTAAAAAAGCAACATGGGTTTTCAGATGGATAATACTTCCAAATGTCATAAATGGCGTAATTATAATTGCAGGAAAAATTCTTATAAGGTTCTTTGAAGGACATGTTATAAAGCAGTGCTATGTCAGTGCCTTTTCCCTGCTTGGAATCTGTTCTGTCATAGCATGTCATCATTATTATTTTGTTCCTGTCCAGTGGATTTTTACAGTTCCGATACTTTTGACAATTCAGGTAATGGATAAAAAACTTAATGTCCTGGTTTCTGTTTTTAGTTTTGCCGGCTTAATAATGTCCTTTATTTTCAGGTACATTGATCCTACTGAAATACGTAATTTTTTCCCCGATTTAGTAATGGGCCTTATTTATGTGACTATTTTAGCACTGACTTCTTTTAAGCTTATTGCGTATTTGCAGAATCAGAACATGGAATTAAAAAAGTCAAAGGAAGATGCATTAAAAGCCAACAGTGCAAAAAGCGATTTTCTTTTAAATATGAGTCATGAAATCCGCACTCCGATAAATTCAATTCTTGGAATGAATGAAATGATTTTGCGTGAAAGCAAGGAAGACGCTATTTGCGGCTATGCAGAAAATATAAACAGCAGCGGACATACTTTGCTTTCCTTAATCAACGATATTCTGGATCTTTCAAAAATTGAAGCAGGCAAAATTGAAATTATTGATAATAAATACAGGATTGAAGACATTGTCCGTGAAACAGTCCTCATGATAAATGAACGTATAGAAAAAAAGAATCTGGAATTTGAAGTTGATGTTGATGAAAACCTTCCGTCATGTTTGTGGGGTGACGCTTCAAGAATCCGTGAAATAATTTTAAATTTTTTAACTAATGCCGCTAAATACACAAGGGAAGGAAAAATAACTTATAGGGTTTACGGGAAAAAATCAGACGGCAGCATGGAAATGAATTTTTCTGTTAAGGATACGGGTCCTGGAATAAAAGAAGAAGACCTGAAAAAAATGTTCGGCCGTTTTGAGCGTTTTGACATTGAACGGAACAGAAACATTGAAGGCAGCGGTATAGGGCTTAGAATTTCAAAGCAGCTTGCACTTTTAATGGGCGGTGACATAGATGTTCGAAGTGTTTACGGGCAGGGTTCGGAATTTATACTTGTAATAAAACAGAAAATAATTGATTCTGATAGAGTTGGAAAAGTTGATTATAAGAAACTTATTCATCACAAAGAAAAAAAGTATGAAGTTTTGTTTAAGGCACCGGAAGCAAAGATACTTGTCGTTGATGATATAGATTTAAATCTTTGTGTAATAGAAAATCTTTTAAAGCAGACAGAGATGAAAGTTTGCCTTACCCAGAGCGGTGATGAATGTATTAAAATCAGCCAGAAAGAAAAATTTGATCTTATTCTGATTGACCACATGATGCCCTGTATGGACGGTATGGAAACTTTTAAACATGTTAAAAATGATGAAAAAAGCTTAAATAAAGAAACTCCATGCGTAATGCTTACTGCCAATGCCTTTAACGGCGCAAGGGAAATTTATGAAAAAGCAGGATTTGTTGATTACATTACAAAGCCAATAGACTGCGAAAAACTTGAAGGAATTGTTGGCAATTTACTTCCTGCAGAAAAAGTAAAATACAATTATTAGGTTAAATGGTGAATAATATAATTATAAGCTGCTTACAGAAAAAGCACGGTAATTCGGTACAATTGAAGGCCTGTCAGCCTTCAGAACGCCTCGGTTACCGCTTTCTTTTTCTTTCAGCAGCTTTACATTTTTTTTATCAAATATGCCCTGTAAAAAAAATAAATGACAATAAATAAAGTTCTGTCATTAAAATTATTGAAAAAACTATTTCTAAATAGTAAAATAGGAACAATTTACATACACACTTTTTGAATGTGGGGTCATATGAACAAAATAATCGAAATGAAACACCTTTCAGAGGCTGTTTACTACATGAAATTTGAAGCTCCGGACATTGCAAAAAACCGCAAGGCCGGACAGTTTTTAATCGTAATGGTTGATCAGGATTTGACAGAACGCATTCCTCTTACAATTGCAGATGCAAATGCAGAAGAAGGATGGGTTGCAATTGCTTTCCAGCCAATCGGTGCTTCTACAATGAAGCTTTCAAAGCTTAAGGCTGGCGATTATCTTGGTGGTGTACTTGGTCCTTTAGGAACTCCTTCCGTAATTGAAAAATATGATCGCCCTGTAGTTTGTGTCGGCGGCGGTTTTGGAACAGCTCCACTCTACCCTATTGTTCAGGCCCTTAAGGCAGCCGGTAATAAAGTTATCCTTATTGAAGGTGCTAGAACAAAGGATCTTCTTATTTTTGTTGATGAAATGAAAGCTATCTGTGATGAAGTCATTATCTGTACGGATGATGGTTCAGCAGGAGAAAAATGCGTTACGACTGTTCCTCTTGAACGCCTTTGTCAGAGTGATGTTCCCCCTGCAGAAGTTATTGCCATCGGACCTCCGATAATGATGAAGTTCTGTGCATTGACTACAAAAAAATACAATGTAAAGACAACTGTTTCATTAAACACAATTATGATTGACGGAACAGGTATGTGCGGCGGATGCCGTGTAAGCGTTGGCGGAAAAACAAAATTCGTCTGCGTAGATGGTCCGGATTTTGATGCACATGAAGTTGACTGGGATAACATGATGATGCGCATGAAGAGCTTTAAAACCGAAGAAGAAAAGTCAAAGCATAAGTGCAACATCGGCCTAAATCACTAATCCCTCTGGAGAAAAAAATGAGTCATAAAACAATAGATGAACTTAATAAAATTGCCCTTGAAGAAAAGGCAAAAATTGAAGGAAAGGAATTAAAGAATCCTGACCGCATGAAAATTCCTCAGATGGAAATGCCGTCCGGTGAACCTTTAGTTCGTGCACGCCAGATGACAGAAGTTGCACTTGGCTATACGGAAGCTCAGGCTGTAGTTGAAGCAAACAGATGCCTTCAGTGTAAAAATGCTCCCTGCGTAAACGGATGTCCTGTAAATGTTCAGATTCCAAAGTTTATTGCCCAGGTTGCAAAAGGCGATTTTAAAGGTGCAGTAGACATTATAAAGGAAACAAATCTTCTTCCTGCAATTTGTGGCCGTGTATGCCCTCAGGAAAAACAGTGCCAGGGTCAGTGTACCGTTGGTAAGGTTTACAAAAATGCAGAAAAAGCTGTTTCTATTGGCCGCCTTGAACGTTTTGTGGCTGATTATGAAAGAAACAATAACCTAACAAGTGTTCCGGTTGTTGCAAAATCAACAGGAAAGAAAGTTGCCGTTGTTGGTTCTGGTCCTGCCGGCTTAACTGTGGCTGCTGATTGCCGTCGTGCAGGTCATGAAGTTACTGTCTTTGAAGCTTTCCACAAAGCAGGCGGTGTTATGGTTTATGGTATTCCGGAATTCCGTCTTCCAAAAACTATTGTTCAGAAAGAAGTTGAAAACCTTGAAAAAATGGGTGTTAAGTTTGAATACAACACTCTTGTCGGACGCACAACTTCAGTTCAGCAGATTCTTACAGACAAGGGATTTGATGCAGCCTTTATAGGAACTGGCGCAGGCCTTCCTAAGTTCTTTGGCATTCCAGGTGAAAATTACATCGGTGTTTTCTCTGCAAATGAATACCTTACACGTGCCAACCTTATGAAAGCCTACGATGAAGAAAAGTCTGATACACCTTATTATCATGCAAAAACAGTTGTAGTCTGTGGCGGCGGTAATGTTGCCATGGATGGCGCACGTATGGCTTTGCGTCTTGGTGCTGAAAAAGTCTACGTAGTTTACCGCCGTTCAAGAGTGGAAATGCCTGCCCGCCGTGAAGAAGTTGATCATGCAGAAGAAGAAGGAGTTGAATTTAAATTCCTTGAAAATCCTGTTGAAATTCTTGGCTATAATGATCCGGAAGATAAAGAAAATTACGGAAAAGTTCGTGCTGTTAAATGCCTTAGCTATGAACTTGGCGAACCGGATGAAAAAGGCCGCCGCCGCCCTGTTGAAATCAAGGGTTCAGAACATGAAATTCCTTGTGATGCCGTAATCGTTGCCCTTGGAAATAATTCTAACCCGCTGATTCCTGCAACAACACCGGAAATTAAAGTTGATGAACGCGGTCACATTACTGTTGATGAAAATCAGTCGACAAGCATGACGAAAGTCTGGGCTGGCGGAGACATCGTTCTTGGTGCAGCAACGGTTATCCTTGCCATGGGTGAAGGAAGAAAAGCCGCAGCAAGCATTAATGAATATCTTTCAAAATAAAGGTGCTTAATAATTTTAATAAAATCCGTCTTGGTTATCTGAGACGGATTTTTTTATTTGAGTCAGTCTTACAGTTTGATTTTTACCTTGTCTTTAAAAATAAGGGTATCTGGACTAACTGTGCAATTATAGCATAGAATCCGGACGCCTTTCTTTTTTGCTAAACGCAGTGCATCTCCAAATGCCCTGTGAGTTTCGTCGTTGGGTGCAAAGTCTTTTGCTTCTTCCATTTGAACTAAAAATAAAATTGCGGAATTAATGCCTTTTTCTTTTGCAGAAATAAGTTCTTCTATGTGTTTTATTCCCCGTTCTGTAGGTGCATCAGGAAAAAAACAATGACCGTCAGATTCTAAAGTGCAGCCTTTTACTTCAAGCAGAAATTTTTCATCATTGCGTTCCATGTAAAAATCTATGCGGCTGCTTCCAAAAACATACTCTGGTTTTATAAAAGTGTAATTCTGCGTTGAAAGCCATTCCCCCACAACTTTATTTGGTGCCTGACTGTCCATGTTTATAAGTAAAGTCTTTCCATTATTATCCGGGCAAATCTTTTCTACAGCGATAAGTGAATACCTTAATTTCCTGCTACCCATGCGGCCGTCAAAATCTTCTAGATAAACTTTTACACCGGGAATAAGAAGTTCCCTGCATCTTCCTGTATTCTTTACGTGGACAATTTTTTCCTTGCCATTAATAATGACGCGGGCAATGAATCTGTTTGGACGGGAAATAAAAACACCTGAAACAATTTTTTCGTAGTGCATGAAAATTTATTCAGATGATTTTGTAGTTTTGTCCTGTTTAATGATAAGCTTCAGGGCTTCTACACCGACTTTAACGGCAGAAGAAGTATCTTCACTCATTTCCTGATCAAGCCCAAGTTTTTCCCTTTCCTGATTCCAGATTACGTGAAAACAGCTTCCGCAACGGCAGCCTAAGGCAGATGCAACGACAAATAAAGCGGCACTTTCCATTTCGCTGGCCTTAACTCCAAGCCGTTTCCATGTTTCCCATTTTTGCAAAAGTTCATAATAAACAGGAGATTTTTCCGGGCTGTGCTGACCATAAAAGGAATCTTTATTCTGCACTACTCCAGTGCACCATCTTTTGCCTAAATTTTTGCATGCCTTAACCAGAGCCGTTGTAACATCAAAATCTGGAACGGCAGGGTATTCAATTGGTGCGTATTCCTGACTTGTGTGTTCATAACGGATTGCTCCCGTTGCCACTACAACGTCTCCGCTTCTTACATTTATGTCAATTCCGCCGCAGGTGCCTACGCGGATAAAAGTATCTGCTCCAATGTTGTGAAGTTCTTCCATGGCAATTGATGCAGATGGTCCGCCGATTCCTGTTGAACATACAGAAACTTTTTCGCCGTCAAGAGTTCCGGTCCACACTGTAAATTCACGGTTGGAAGACACGAAATGTGCGTCATCAAAAAGTCTGGCAATGGATTCAACTCGTCCTGGATCACCAGGCAAAATTACATAGCGGCCAACATCGCCTTCTGTACAATGAATATGAAACTGTTTTTCTAATTTCTGCATAAGTGTTCCTCCGGAAATTAGAAACAATTATACCACAGAAAATCCTTTAATAAAATTTGTTTCTCTACTATATTGTTATAAATAAAAGAGGTTTATATGAGCAAAAACATGACAGTAAAACAAGCGGTTGAACTTGTAAAAAAGTACAGCGAAGAAATGCCATCTTCCCTTGCTGCTAAGGTTTTGAATTCTATGGCACATGAGATTTTTGTTAAAAAGAGTTATGCAATTTTAAGCACGTCAAGGGATACAGATATTTATAGGACTATAAAGGCAGAAGCTTGTAATCCGTCGGAAAAATTTGAATCTGAAGATGAAGCTGACAAAGCTGTTACCAATCACCCTAAGCGATACCTTAACAAGAGCGGTATTGAAGCCATTGATTTAATTGAAGTTTTTACAAGCGGAATTACAGGGGGTGCTGCATTTAACCTTGGAACTGCAATTAAATATTTGGCCCGCCTTGGCAAAAAAACAAAAAATGTTAAGGAAGAATGGAATAAGGTTAAATGGTATATGGACAGGCTTATTGATGCTGAAGAAGTAATTATTGAGTAAATATCTGTTAGTTGCTATAAAACAATCGTTAGTTAATTATGTTACTTTAAGTTTAATAATTAAATTATGGCTTAATAATTGCTTTTGTATAATTTCCATACTATAATTTTAGTATGATAGAAATAAATGTAAGTTCAAAAAATCCTGCTGCCTTAACAGCTGCACTCAAGAAAATTAAGGAAATGTCCTCTTCTGGCAGTATTTCTAAAGATTCTGCCATTCACATAATTCTTGAGCCTGGTATTTACAGGGAATCTGTCCGGTATAATTTATCAAATCCACTTGTTATAGAAAGTTTTCCCGGAACAAAAGCAGAAGATTGTGTAATTAAGGCAGATAACTGTGAATCTTACAATAAAGGTCTTATTAACCGCGGTGTTTTTGTTTTTGGATCTAATTCTACAAAAGTTATATTAAAAAACTTTACTATTGAAAATGCTCATGTAAAAACAATAGAAGAAGGAGATTCTTTTGCTGATAGTGCAGAAGCCCTTGTCTGGTCAAATACGGCGGGAACTTTAACCTGCAGCGGCATGAGGATTACCGGCAGGCAAAATACGCTTTATGTAAAGGGAATCACTTTTTTTTCTGAATGTGTAATTTCCGGTGATAAGGATTTTATTTACGGTGAAAGTGAACTTGCTTACTTTGAAGAATGCGAACTTTACCTTTTAGAAGATACTTTTGGTGAAAAAGATTCCTGTGTTGTAAACAGCCAGTCCGTTGCAGGGAAAAGCGGATTTGTTTTTAAAAACTGTAAATTTACAGGTGATAGAAAAAATAAATCGACGGCCTATGTTATCAGGACCGATGGCAAAGGCAGTTCTAACAGTTTAAAAGACTGGGATAATGTTGCTTTAATCAATTGTATTATTGAAGACTGGTATTCTCCGGAAATGGTTTTTGATGATGACATGAACCTTAAGATTTTCCCGCGCGGCAACGCAAAAAACGGAATCCGCGAATATGGAACGAAAATTATAGAAAAAGGCGGCAAGCTTACCGTTGCTGATACGGCACGCAGAAATGTAATGTCTTATACCCTTACGGATGAAGATTATTATAGATTTTATGCAAGTCGTTTCCTGATTTGCCAGAATACACCTTTGGCAGGAATTTAAATGAAAGTCGTTACCTTTGGCGAAATCATGCTTCGTATTGAACCGGAAGGCTATTACCGGTTTGTTCAGTCCGATAAAATGACAACAACTTTTGGTGGTGCAGAAGCAAATGTTGCTGTTTCCCTTGCTAACTTTGGCCTGGAATCTGTTTATGTAACTAAACTTCCATGCCACGAAATCGGGCAGTGTGCAGTTAATGCCCTGCGTCGTTTTGGAGTTGATACTTCTTTTGTCAGCCGGGGTGGCAATAGGGTTGGAATTTATTTTAATGAGCGTGGTGCAAGTCAGCGTCCTTCAAAGTGCATTTATGACAGGGCCGGTTCTTCCATTGCAGAAAGTAAACCGGAAGATTTTGACTGGGACAGGATTTTTGAAAATGCTGACTGGTTTCATTTGACGGGAATAACGCCTGCTCTGGGCGGTGCTTTACCTGCAATTTGCATTGAAGCCTGCAAAAAAGCAAGGGAAAAAAATATTCCTGTAAGCATTGATTTGAATTATAGAAGCAAGCTCTGGTCAAAGATGCAGGCAAAAGAAACCATGGAAAAAATAGCTCCTTTTGCTGATGTCTGCATTGCAAATGAAGAAGATGCAAGGGATGTTTTTGGAATTGAAGCAGACGATACCGATGTTGAAAATGGAAAATTAAATAAGGCTGGCTATAAAATTGTTGCTAGAAAACTTGCGGATAAATACGGCTTTAAAAAAGTTGCAATTACTTTGCGCACTTCTATAAATGCAAATATAAATTTGTGGACTGCCCTTTACTACGACGGAAAAGAATTTTATTTTAGTCGTGAGCATGAAATGAACATTGTTGATCGTTTAGGCGGTGGTGACAGTTTTTGCGCAGGCTTGATTTATTCAATTCTGAAAGAAAAATCTTCAGCACAGACAGTTGAATTTGCAAGCGCAGCATCATGTTTAAAGCATTCTATTGAAGGTGACTTTAACATGGTAAGTGCAGAAGAAGTTGAACGACTTGCTTCCGGAGATGCAAGCGGAAGAATTCTGCGTTGATTTACAATAATTTTAATTTCTTTTATACTCTATGAATGTTTCGTATCTATGTAGAAAGAAAGGCTGGCTTTGAAAATGAAGCAGTCCGCATCAAGTCCGAAATCAACGGATTTTTGGGTATTGAAGGTGTTAGCGGTGTTCGTTATTTTAACCGTTACGATGTAGAAAACGTTGCAGATGCAGTTGCTAAAGTTGCTGCTACACGAATTTTTTCAGAACCGCAAAGTGACTTTGTTACATTTGATGAACTTGAAGTTCCTGCCGGCAATCAGGTAATTATATGGGAATATTTGCCTGGTCAGTATGATCAGAGAGCCGACAGTGCAGAACAGTGCCTTTCTCTTTTACGTGAAGGAATGAAGGCAGAAACAACCGTGGGAACAGAAGCTCCTCGTGTCCGGTGTGCTAAAGTTGTTTTTCTTGAAGGAAACATTTCAAAAGATGAACTTTTAAAAATCCAGAATTATTTAATCAATCCTGTAGACAGCCGTCTTACAGATTCTTCTAAGCCAAAAACCCTTAAGCTTGATGCAGTAGTTCCGGCAGACATTCCTACAGTTGAAGGATTCAATGCAATGGACGAAGCAAAACTTGATTCATACCGCAAGGAACTTGGTCTTGCCATGGATTTGCTGGACATTAAATTCCTTCAGGATTATTTTAAAAGCATTAACCGTGATCCTACAATTACAGAAATCCGTGTTCTTGATACATACTGGTCTGACCATTGCCGTCATACGACATTCCTTACAAATCTTGATGAAGTAAAGATTGATGATGGTCCTTATGCAAGTCTTTTTAAAAAGTCATACGAAAACTATACAGCAATGCGCACTGATCTTTATGTTGGACGCAAAGACAAGCCTGTTACCCTTATGGATATGGCATGTATTGCTGCAAAGTATCTGCGTAAAAACAATAAGCTTGACGACATTGAAGTAAGTGCAGAAATCAATGCCTGCTCTGTTTTTGTTGATCTTCACTACACAACAGATGCTGACGGAAATCCAATTGATGAAAATTCTCCTGAAGCAACAGAACGCTGGCTCCTTCAGTTTAAAAACGAAACACATAATCATCCTACAGAAATTGAACCATTTGGTGGTGCAGCAACCTGTCTTGGTGGTGCAATTCGTGATCCGCTTTCTGGCCGTTCATGGGTTTATCAGTCAATGCGTATAACAGGTGCTGCAGATCCTACAGTTCCTTTAGCAGATACATTAAAGGGAAAACTTCCGCAGATAAAGATTTGCCGTGAAGCTGCACAGGGTTTTTCTTCTTATGGAAATCAGATAGGCCTTACAACGGGACAGGTTCAGGAAATTTATCATCCTGGATACGTTGCAAAACGCATGGAACTTGGTGCAGTAATTTCAGCTTCTCCTGCTGATCAGGTTTTACGTGAAGAACCGGATGTTGGTGATGTTGTAATTCTTCTTGGCGGTGGAACTGGCCGCGATGGTATTGGTGGTGCAACAGGTTCTTCAAAAGTTCATACTACAAAATCTGTTACGACTGCCGCTGCTGAAGTTCAGAAAGGTAATGCTGTTGAAGAACGCAAAATACAGAAACTTTTCCGCAACAAAGAAGTATGTAAAATGATTCGCCGCTGCAATGACTTTGGTGCAGGTGGTGTTTCTGTTGCCATTGGTGAACTTGCCCCAGGTCTTGAAATAAATCTTGATAAAGTTCCAAAGAAATATGACGGCCTTAACGGAACTGAACTTGCAATTTCAGAAAGTCAGGAACGCATGGCTTGTGTTGTCCGCAAGAGTGACGTTGAAAAATTCATAAAGGCAACAAATGATGAAAACTTAAATGCAGTTGTAGTTGCAGAAGTTACAGATACAAATAAACTTGTAATGAAATGGCGTGGAAAGACCATTGTAGAACTTGACCGTTCATTCCTTGATGCTGCCGGTGCTGAACATCATGCGGTTGCTGAAATTGAAAGTCCTGCACATCAATCAGAATCTCCGCTTGTAAAGCCTCTTGATTCTGTTGCAGAAGTATTAAAGGAGTACGACAGTGCAAGTGAATCTATTGACAGCGATAAACTTGAAGAAGCATGGCTTGCCAACATGAACGATCTTGCCTGCTGTTCACAGAGAGGCCTTTCAGAACGCTTTGATGGTTCAATCGGATCAGGTTCCGTACTTTTCCCTTATGGCGGAAAATATCAGGGAACACCGGAAGCCGGTATGGCTGCAAAATTCCCGGTTCTTTCTCCTAGGGAAACTTCAACAGTAAGCCTTATGTCTTATGGCTTTGATCCTCGTGTTTCAAACTGGTCTCCATGGCACGGTGCACAGACTGCAGTTCTTTCTTCCCTTGCAAAAATTGCATGTATGGGTGGTAAACCAGAAAGCTGCCGTTTAACATTCCAGGAATTTTTTGGCCGTGCTGTAAGCAATAAAACATGGGGCTATCCTGCTGCTGCCCTGCTTGGATCAATTGATGCACAAAAGGCAATGGGAACTCCGTCAATTGGTGGCAAAGATTCCATGTCAGGAACTTTTGAAGATATAAATGTTCCGCACACATTGGTTTCATTTGCTGTTGATACAGAAAATGTAAAGAACGTAACATCAGGTTCATTTAAAAAAGCCGGAAACGGTGTTTACATTATTTCTGTTCCTTATGATAAGCAGATGGCACCTGATTTTGAAGTTTTCAAAAAGAATGCCAAAGCAATCTATAAACTGAATGCAGCAGATAAGATTGAAGCAATGTATCCTGTTGCTGCAGGCGGTATTGCAGAAGCTGTAAGCAAAATGGCACTTGGAAACAGAATTGGTTGTGCCCTTGAAACTATTCCTGTATCTGCTACAGGCGTCGGAATTGAAAGGCCGGCTTCTATTGAAGACTTGTTTACTCCTCAGTATGGTTCAATTATTGTTGAAACATCAGAAAATCTTGAAGAAAATAAAGACTTTGCAGAAGGAACTGTCTGCAAGATTGGTGTGACAATTGCAGAAGAAAAGATTACCTTTGACGATGCTGAAGTTGAACTTTCTGAAATTGAGAGTGCATGGGAAGCAAAACTTGCTAAAGTTTATCCTGCCGTTTCTTCTAAAGCTGAACAGCCTGCATTGCCTGAATGGGCACTTAAGGAACATGAAAGTCTTATTAATGCCCGCAAGACATTCAACATCGCAGAAAAAGGTAAGGCAAAACCGCTTGTAATTCTTCCTGTATTCCCTGGTACAAACTGTGAACTTGATATGCAGCGTGCATTTAATCTGGCTGGAGCAAAAACAAGACTTGTTCCAATCAGAAATAAGCTTCCAGGACAGCTTGAAGAAACCCTTGGCAATCTTGAAACAGAACTTAAAAATGCACAGATTCTTGCTCTTTCAGGTGGATTCTCTGCAGGTGATGAACCGGATGGCTCTGCTAAGTTTATTGTAAATGTATTGCGCAACAAAAAGATTGAAGATCAGGTAATGGCTTTGCTTAAAAACCGCGATGGTCTTGTTCTTGGTATCTGTAACGGTTTCCAGGCACTTGTAAAAACAGGTCTTGCCATGTATGGAGAATTCCGTGACATGACAGGTGATATGTCTACCCTTACTTACAATACAATTGGCCGTCATATCAGCCGAATTGTCCGCACAAGAGTTGTTTCAGCCATGAGTCCATGGGCATTAGACAAATCTGTTCTTGATGCAAAAACACATATGGTTGCAATCAGCCATGGTGAAGGACGTTTTGTCTGTGATGCATCGACTGCAGAAAAACTCTTTAAGAATGGACAGGTATTTACTCAGTATGTAGATGTAAATGGCGTTCCTTCTGTAAGTGAACCGGATAATCCTAACGGCAGTTTGTTTGCTATTGAAGGAATTACATCTCCTGATGGTCATGTTCTTGGCAAGATGGGTCACAATGAACGTTCAATAGGAATTAATGCCGATGGTTCAAGTGCAGACCTCTTTATGAACGTAGGTGTGGAAAGTGAAAAGAATCAGAACATTTTCCGTGCCGGTGTAAGATACTTTAAATAAAAATATTATTTATTTTCTCTGGGAATTTTTTTCAATTGCTGCTTATATGCAAAAGGATTAAGTTCCCGGAGAAAGCTTTACAAAAATATGAAACTTTATAAAATTTTAATTTCAGCAATAATTTCAACTCTTTTTGTTTCCTGTGGTGCTAAATGGACTACAGATTATGATTCAGCACTAAAGACAGCTCAGAAAAAGAACAAGGATATTTTTCTTGTGTTTACTGGTGATGACTGGACTGATCATAGCATTCCCTTCAAAGAAAACATTCTTAATAAAAAAGAATTTCTTTCAAGGTATTCAAAAGATTTTGTTTTTCTGAATATCGATTTTTCTCAGGGTGAATTTGCAAAGTCAAAAGCTGCTGATGATTCAACAGAAGAAGAAAAAAAACTTGCAGAAAAAATTGCAGCCGAATATAAATTCAAGGAAACTCTTGGACGCAGTTACAGCGTAAAATTCTGGCCTGCAATTTATATTTGTTCTGCAGAAGGTTATGTTCTGGAAAATGTAATTTTTGATTCTGACAAAGATACAACTTGTTCTGTTGAAGAATACATTGCAAAGCTGGAAGAAAGCCGTGTAAAAGCGGATGAAATAAAATCTCTGGTTTTAAATGTGCGCAATTCAAATGGTGTAGAAAAAGCAAAAGCCATTGATGAACTTATAAAAAAATCAAATCCACGGTTCAGCGATTTGTACAAGCAGCTTATTTATCAGTTTCCTGATTTAGATCCTGAAAACCAGACTGAACGTTTAGGTTTTTATGAACTTGCTGCTGCCTATTATTATTCTTACGAAGCAACAGAAAAAAAAGAAAATCCGGCAAAGCCTTTCCTTGATGTTATAGAAAAAGGAAATCTTTCTGCAGATCAGATACAGGAAGCTTATTATATGGCAGCCTATTCCTTAATTAACGGAGAAAAATTTGATTCAGCTTTAGTAATTGAATATCTTGAAAAAGCATACAATGCAAATCCGTCTGGAACCAATGCTTTTAAAATCATTCAGAATCTTCAGCAGATGAAAAGATTTTCTGAACTTGAAAAAGCTCAGGATAATCAGGCAAATGGAGAATAATGGACGGTACTGATTCTTTTACCTTAGGAATTTTAATTTCAATCTCCTGTGTTCTTGTTTTGCTTTCAATGATTTTTTCTGCATCAGAAAGTGCATTTCTTTCTGTAAACAAACTCAGGGTTCGTTTTTTAAGAAAGCAGAAAAATAAAAAAGCTGTCCGGGTATGGCGTCTTTTGCAGGATAAGAACAAACTTATTAATACGCTTCTGGTTGCAAACAACATTGTAAACATTGCCCTGTCTGCTATTTTTTCTTTTGTGGCAATAGAAATATGGGGAAACAAAGGTGTTGGATTTGCAACATTAGCCGTTACAATCATCCTTTTGATTTTTGGTGAAATTTCTCCAAAGACTGTTGCAACTCATCACCCGGAATCCATTGCATTTTTATTCAGCGGTTTTGTAAGTTTTCTGGAAGTGATTCTGGCTCCCCTTGTTTTTATTTTTACGAAGATTTCAAAATTGATTTTAAAATCCTTAAAAGTCTATGCAGAAGAAAGTAAGGTAACATTTACTGAAGAAGAAATAAAAACTTTTCTTGATGTAGGTCATGAGCAGGGGCTTTTAGAAAAAAACGAAAAAAACATGATGTCTAAGGTTTTTAAATTTACAGATCTTGAAGCAAAAGACATTATGATTCCACGGACAAAAATAAAAGCTGTTTCCATAAATGAAACTTACCGCCATGTGATTGAACTTTCAGAAAGATTAAGAGTTTCAAAATTCCCTGTTTATAAAAAAGACATAGATGATATAGTCGGTGTAATTTATGTTAAGGATATTTTAGTTTATAAAACACATCCGGAACTTTTTACCGTAAGCCGTGTAATGCGCCCTCCCCTTTTTATTTTAGGAACAAAAAAAATGTCCGGCATTCAGCAGATGCTCAGTGAAAATCATCAAAGCATGGCAATTGTAATTGATGAATATTCAGGAACTGACGGCATTCTTACGGTTGGAGACATTGTCCGCGAAATTTTTGGACCTGTTGCAGATGAATACAAAGTTTATGGTCATAATAAAGTTCAGGTTAAAATCAGAAATACCCGGAATGAAGATTTAGACGGATTAAGCAGGCTTATAGATTTAAATGAACAGCTGGGAATAAAAATGGAATCTGAAAATTGCGAAACATTAGGCGGTTTTATTTCAGAAAAGCTTGAAGCAATTCCCCGGGTTGGCCAGAGCATTACTTTTGGAGGATATAAATTCATAGTTACGGAAATGGATGAAAACCGTGTTGCTAAAGTAAAAATGATTGGAGGTATCCAGTGATTGCCTACATAATAAGCACGCTTTTGTTTATGATTTTTCTTTTAGCAGCAGGTGCTTTTTTTTCCATGACTGAAACAGCCTATACAAGTCTGGATAGAATAAAACTTCGCCAGATGGAAAAGGAAAAAATTAAACATGTAGAATTAATTTCAAAACTAAGGACAAATTTAGATGATCTTATATCTACGGTTTTAATCGGTACAAATTTTGTAAATACATTGAACAGTGCCGTTGCAACGGCATTTGCGGTAAAAGTTTTCGGTGCAGAATATGTAAGTGTAGCTACAGCCATAACATTATTTTTTGTAATTGTTTTTGTAGAAATAATTCCTAAAACCTATGCTGCAATAAATACGGAAGATGCCGTAAAAAATACGGCAGTTCCGGTTTTTATAGTAAAGATTATACTCTACCCTGTTTCTAAAATTTTCTGTCTTTTTACAAAATTCATTGATTTTACAGAAAAGAAAATATTTAAATCTAAAAAAGTTCTTGTAACGGAAGAAGAATTAAAAACTTTAATTGAAGTTGGAGAAACTGAAGGAACGATTGAACAGAATGAACGGAAAATGCTTGAACGTCTTTTTGAGTTTTCAGATTTAAATGTTCATTCAATTATGCGTCACCGTTCACTTGTAAAATACATAAGCACGGAAAGTTCCCTTGATGAAGTTATTGCTTTATTCCAGACAACAGGCTATTCAAAAATTCCGGTTTATGAAAAAGATGAAGAAAATATAGTTGGTGTCCTGTATTTCAAGTCTGTTTTGTTTGCCTCCCCTTCCATAACGGCAAGCAGAGATTTTGTAAAGATTTGCATGTCTTCCGTAACTTTTGTTCCGGAAACTATGAGTGCCCTGGACTTATTGAAAAAGTTCAAGAAAGAAAAAATAAATTTTGCAGTTGCCGTAAACGAATATGGCGGCATGGCGGGAATCGTAACTCTCGATGATATTTTAAGCGGTGTGTTTGGAAGGATTACAGATGAACATGGAACAATAAAGGCAAAGCCGGAAGAAAGAATTTCTGTTGTCGGAACAGATGAATTTATCGTGCCCGGAGATATAAAACTTGATGACATTAAGGATGTGCTGAACATAGATATTTCAAGTGAAGTTTTTGATACCCTGGGTGGATGGCTTTTAGAGCAGTTTGATGAACTTCCTTCAGTTGGTAAAACTTACAAAAAAAACGGCGTGCTCTACATCGTTGAAGATCAGAGCCAGCGCCGTATTCAGACTGTTAGAATTAAAAAATCCTGTAACTGAATTGTTTAAGCCTGCCTTGCAATTTCAGCAATCATTTTTGCTGTTTTTTCAATTCCAAGAAGGGAACTGTTTACAACAAGATCATAATGGCTTCTGTTTCCCCATGTCCGTTCCGTAAAGGTGTTGTAATGATTAGCACGGCGCTTATCAATCAGTTTTACATCACGTTCCGCAGTTTCCGGATTTAAGCCATTTTCTTCTATTGCGCGCTTAACTTTATCTGCAAGCGGAGCATAGATAAAAATGTTAAGGACTTCAGAACGTGGTATTTCTTCACAGTGGCGCAGGACATAATCTGAACATCTGCCGACAAGAACGCATGGACCTTTTTTTGCAAGGTTGATTATTGTGTCCCTTTGGGCATAAAAAACCTGATCTGCAAGGGAAACATTCAGTGTCTGAGGACCAAGCCCAAGGCGGCTGGCTCCTGTTCCCGGAGTATTGTAACCGGAGCCAAGCAAAAGCGTATAAAGCCATCCGCTTGAAAGATTCTGTTCTGTGTTTTTTATAAACTCAGGTGAAAGTCCTGAATCCTTTGCGGCAAGATCGATAATTTCGCTGTCATAAAAAGCAATGCCAAGTTCCTTTGCCACAAGTTCTCCGATTTTGTTTCCACCGGCACCGTATTCCCTGCCGATTGTGATAAATTTCTTCATGTTAGTCCTCCTTAAAGTATTATTTTATCAGTGCAATGATAAAGGTGTATTTATGTAAATCTAGCATTCATCCGTCTTTTGTCCTAAAGGGTCTATTTTAAATAGTTTGGACAGCTGTTTACGAACTGCTTCTAAGTCCCGTGGATAAGGAGCCTTGAATAATAGTCGTTCGTTTGTTTTTGGGTGATTTATTTCAAGGGAATAAGCATGAAGGGCAAGTCTGTTTAACAAAGGACGTTCGTCAAGTAAATCACCGTTGTATTTGCGTTTAAAATCACTTAGTAAAACAGGATGCTGGTTTCCGCTGTATAAGGGGTCACAAACAATAGGAAAACCAGTTGACTGAAGATGTGCCCTGATCTGATGTGTCCTTCCTGTATGCGGCTTTGCGATAATCCATGAAAATGGTCCGCAATTGCCAAGATTTTCAAAATAAGTCTTAGACGGCTTTCCAAATCTTTTATTAACGACTGTTCGGTGGCGGTCATCTCCGTCTGGCTGTAAAGGTAAGTCAATGTTCAGATTATCCCAGGTTGGGTGACCTTTTACAAGGCAGTGATAGGTTTTAGCTACCGTTCGTTTTTCAAACTGTTTGGAAAGGGCTTTATGGGCTTCCGGATTTCTTGCATAAATTACAAGTCCGCTGGTATCCTTGTCTATACGGTGAACTGCAAAAAGACGTCCAAATTCTTTTTCTGCAGCCACATCAAGGCGTGGTGCTTCTGCATCGTATCTGTCAGCTGCAATCAGGAGTCCGCTTCTTTTATTAAAGACGACAACGTCGTCATCACTGTAAATTACAGTATAGTCATTGTTTTGCTTCATTCCTTTATTTTACCCTCAAAAATTGATTATGTCATTAAAAATTAACGGAATTATTCCCGCACATACCTTATAAAACAGCCAAAAATGTAGAATTTGCTATTGCAGTTTACCTAAAAAGAGTGCCAGTCACCAATACATGTGAACCATGTTCTTTAACGCATGTGAACAGCACTCACACGCGCATGTGAACGACACTCACATGTACATGTGAACTGTGTTCACAAAGACAAAATGTGAACTAGGTTCACAAAGGGGAAAAGCCGCCGAAATGGCGAAAGTTTTAGCGGATAAAAGTTTCTAAAATTGTATTTACTTACGCCAGCTTTCGGCGTTTTTCCCCCAAGAACTTCTTCGAAGTTCTTGTAAAGGCTGTTTTGTAATTCCAGTGAAAAAATGAACGGCACTCATAAAAGCAAAAAAAGTAAAAGAAATATTTTATAGGGCAAAGACAGACTTTACAAAAAATGCTAAAATGTCATAATAGATTTATATTTTTACAGGCGGCTAAAATGACTTATGTTGCACTCTGTGCTGTTGGTGCAGAAAAAATACTTGGCAATGAAATTAAACATCTGGGTTATTCTCTTATAGACAGGCATGCTCCAGGGCGCGTAACTTTTAGCGGTGATCTTGATGCAATGTATCGTGCAAATTATTGCCTCAGGACAAGTGACCGCATTTACATTCAGCTGGCAGAATACAAGGCTTATAATTTTGATGAACTTTTTGAAGGCTGCTATAAAATCAACTGGCAGGATTACCTTAAAAAAACTGTCCGTGTTGTTGTAGATAAAGTGCGCGTGCATTTAAGCAAGCTGAACAGCGAACACAGCATTCAGTCCATGATTTTAAAATCCATTTACACGAAACTTTGCGATGTATGGCACATGGCTTCCATGCCGGAAACCGGTGAAAGCTGCGATGTGCGTGTTTATCTTGATAAAAATGTTGCATCGATTCTTCTTGATACAAGCGGAGAAGCCCTGCATAAGCGCGGTTACAGGACAGACGGAGGAATTGCACCGCTTCGTGAAACTACGGCTGCAGTTCTTTTACAGGAAATGATGTGGCGCAGAAAGACTCCCCTGCACGATCCTTTCTGCGGAAGCGGAACTATTGCAATAGAAGCCGCACTTTATGCACACAACATTGCACCTGGTTTAGGCAGACGTTTTGCTTACGAAAATCTTGTAATTTATGATTCAAGGCAGGCAATGGAAATAAAAAAAGAAGAGGCGTCAAAAATCCGCACTGATGTAGAATGCCGTATTACAGGCAGCGATATTGATAATGCTGCTGTTGAGCGGTCCAGGTTAAATGCGGAACATGCCTGCGTAATGGCCGGGCGTGCACTGCAGCTTATTGGCAGTGATTTAAGGATTGAACGTCCTGATTTTGTTCAAAGCGATTTTAAGGACATTCATGCTCCATACGAAACCGGACTTCTTCTTTGCAATCCGCCTTATGGTGAACGCCTTATGGATAAAGATGATGCAGAAGAGCTTTACGGCGAAATGAAATCTCTTTTCGTGGATTTTGAAAACTGGCAGATGGGTGTGATTACAAGTCAGAAAAATTTTCAGGAATGTATCTGTAAAAAAGCAACTGCAGTCAAGTCACTTAAAGCAGGTAATCTTGATACGACTTTGTATGTTTACCGCTGATTCACGGAAAAAATTAAGGCAAAAAAATGGCTATTGTTGTTGAACACGAAAAAAGAAAAAAGGAAATACTTGAAAAATCTTTTGAGCTTTTTATAGAAGAAGGATATGAAGATGTAACTTTCCAGAAAATTGCAGACCGCTGCGGAATTACCCGCACTACCCTTTACATTTATTTTAAAAACAAGCGTGAAATTTTTTCTTTCAGCATTAAGCAGCTTACAAATGATGTAGAGCGTCAGCTTATGGAAATTATTAAGGAACCAAATCTTCATTCAATTGATTGCCTTAAAAAGATTTTTTTTAAGATTTTTGATATTGAGGAAAAGAACAGTAAATTTTTTAAGGTTCTGAAAATGTATTTAATGCAGCTTGAAAAAGGCGGTGTTGACATTAACGAGCGCATCAGGAAACGTGTAATCAGGATCATTCACCTTATGAGCACGATTATTATACGCGGGCAGAAAAAAGGCGAAATAAAAAATGTTTCAGTAAAAGAGATGAATGATTTATTTTATGCACTTCTTGAATCGGGCATTTTCCGGCTTGGAGTTTTAAATCAGGTCAGCCTTGATCAAATGAGAAGTATCGTTGATTTTACAGTTGAACAGTTCAGGATTTAAGTTATGTTTTCAGGACCAGTTATTCCGTCAGTCATTATTTGCATTCTTCCCCTGCTTGCAGTTTTTACCTGCATGCTGATTCTTGTTAAGGAATTTAAATTTCTTAGCGGAGTTTTTTCAATTCTTCTTGGATTGTTTGCGGTAATTCCAATTGCTGCAATTCAGTTTGCAATTGAATACTATCATTTGGTTTCTGTTCATTCGCTGTTTCAGGTTCTGGTTAAAAGTCTTTTAATCAATGGAATTGTAGAAGAAACCATAAAAATGCTTTTCCTTTTCTTTATTTCAAAAAAGCACAATCTTTCTTCGTTTTTTTCCTGTGCCATTTTAAGCGGGCTTGCCTTGGGATGTTTTGAGTCCATGGTTTATTTAATTTCCGGAATTGAACATCTTGAAATAAGAATGCTTACGGCAGTTATAATTCATGCAGCTTGTGCAGGGCTTTCAGGACTTTTTGTTTACAGCATAAAAAATGGAAGCACAAAAGTTTTGTCATTTATTCTTGCAATTTTATTGCATGGAATTTACAACTATTTTGCAGGATTTAAAATGGACAGTTTCTTTTTCTGGTTTTCTTTAGTTGTAGTTCTTGTTTCCATTGTAGAATGCCGTATACGTTACCGTTCACTTGTTCCCGAAGGATTGATTTTATTCCAGTAAAGAAAGTTAAAATCCCTTTTGTCGTTAGCGGTTTGCACAGTCCTTGCAGATTCCCCAAAGGTATGTCTGGGTTTTTAAAAGCTGGAATCCTTTGGGAATTACATTTGATCCGATGTTAAGTTTTTCAAAAATATCAAAAACATTGCCGCAGGAACTGCACTTAAAGTGCATGTGGTCACTTGTATCTGCATCAAACCTGAGTTCACCATCTTCAATGGTAATGGTTGTTACAAGATCTGCTTCTGCAAATTGTTTTAAGGTGTTGTAAACTGTAGTTTTGGAAAGAGTTGGAATTGTCTGGGAAAGAGATTCGTAAATTGTATCAACTGTAGGATGAACAGGATTTTTCAATAGAAAATCGTAGACAGCAATCCTCTGCAACGAAGGCCGGATATTTTTTGACGTGAGTTTTTCTGCAATTTCCTGTTTTGTAAGCTGTGTAATCAATTTTCTTTCTCTTAAATAAGTTTTATAAAATAAAAAACCAGAATCCGAATTAAACTAATCCAGATTCTGGTATCAGTTTTACTAAATAAAATTAGAAATATCTTTTGAGAAGACCCTTGAAGCCTGCACCGTGGCGTGCTTCGTCTTTAGCCATTTCGTGAACTGTATCATGAACAGCATCGTAGCCAAGTTCTTTTGCACGTTTTGCAAGGGCAAGTTTTCCTTCACAGGCACCTGCTTCTGCATCTGCCCTCATCTTAAGGTTTTCTTTTGTGCTCTTTGTTAAAACTTCGCCAAGAAGTTCTGCAAATTTTGCTGCATGTTCTGCTTCTTCAAAAGCATAGCGCTTGTAAGCTTCTGCAATTTCAGGGTAGCCTTCACGTTCTGCCTGGCGGCTCATTGCAAGATACATTCCGACTTCTGAACATTCACCGTTAAAGTTATCGCGGAGTCCCTGAACAACTTCTGCATCAAGACCCTGTGCAACTCCAACTTCGTGTTCGCATGCAAATCCTGCATCTTCCTTAACTTCTACCCATGGATTCTTTGCCTTACACTGTGGACATACTTCAGGTGCATTATCTCCAGTGTGAACATAACCGCAAACTTTACATCTCCATTTCTTCATATTAAAATTCCTCCAAAAATGTTGTTGTCTTGTTAGATTAGTAATTTGTAATCATTACAATATTGATTGTATTATAGAAAATGTCATTTGTCAATAAAAAGTTTTAAAATTTATAATTGTGTGGTAAGATTTATTCGTGGAAAAAAAAATAAGCATTTTAATTATTTTAAGTATTTTTATTCATACTTGGTTTTTTGCTTCTACAATAGATGAAGTAGTTCCCGCTGAATTTGTTGAAGAACTTGTGAAGACAAAAAATGTTAGGGTTATACACGAAGAAGAAGACAATTCACTTTCTCTTGTACCTTTAAGTCATTATAGGGAAGAAATTATAAATTCTAGGATAGAAAAAAAAGACAGTCCCTACACTGCCGAGTTTTTATATTTAATTTCAAAAAAAGAACTTCTTGCCGGTGCAAAGGACGGCCAGAAAAGTGTAAGTGAAATTTCAATAGAAAATATTTCTGAAATTTTTACTGCTTTGTCCAACATGAGCGGAATGTGCTACAGGTTTTCAGAATCAGATCCTGATGGAATTGTTCTATATAAAAAAGTCTGCACTTTGGAAAAGCCCCAGAAAGATAAAGTCATTCCTGATGAAGTTACAAAAAATTGCGATGGTAAAAAAATTTACTGCTACCAGCAGGACAGGCTTTTGGGTAATTTAGTTTTTGTCCTTAATTATAAAATGAACCAGAATGAACTTTATCTTTCAATAAAAAATTTAAGTAATCTGGGGCTGTTTGGAATAAAAGCCTGCAGAAAGGAAAATCTTAAAATCAATATTCATGTTACGGATTGTGGTGATGACTTCCTTTTTTATATTTCAGCAGATGCCAATTATGAAAATATTTTAAAGATGTTCAGCATAAGAAGAGTAATAAAAAAACTTATGAATGAACGTCTTGATGCAATTTACCGCTGGTTTTATTTGCAGTTTTAATTTTATTATGGAGGAAAATAAATGAATGTTTTTAAGCGTGACCATTTTGTAAAACGCTGTCTTATGAGTACGATTGGAGTTCTTGTAAGCGGCATTGCTGTCGGTTTTTTTAAGAACTCAGTTTTTGGAATTGATCCATTTCAGTCTTTAATGGCAGGCCTTGATGCCCTGATTCCAATTAATTTTGGAACCCTTTATATGATTGCCAATGCAGTTTTGCTTTTATTCAGTCTGATTTTTGACAGGCATTATATAGGTCTTGCCACGTTCATAAATTTATTTCTGCTTGGTTATGTGGTTCAGTTTTCTTTTGAGCTGCTGCAGAATTTGTTTCCGGCCCCTGCCCTTACCCTTCGCATCGCTTTTCTTGTTATAGGATTCGGAATACTTTGTTTTGCATCGTCTTTTTACATTACGGCAGATTTAGGCGTTTCAACCTATGATGCTGTTGCCTTGATTATTTCTAATACATGGCATGTCTGGAAATTTAAATACATAAGGATTATTACAGATGTGGTTTGTGTTGCTTCTGGCGTAGGATTTTATCTTCTTGCAACGAAAAAAATTGACGGCATTCAGTCTGTTGTTGGAATTGCAACAATTGTTACGGCCTTTTTTATGGGTCCTTTAGTTGACTTTTTTCAGGTAAAAGTTGCAGAACCATTTTTGAAAGGGGAAAAGCAATAAATTGTTATATTTTACTTCCATCTATATATTTTTTTCAAAATCTGTTAGACTCGTACAGTTATGGAAGTAAAAGAGGACAAAAATTTTTCAGGCAAAAACGTAAAGAAAGTTCTTACGATTGTTTTTTTTCTTAGCTTTATTGCCATGACGTTTTTTTTTGTCTATGAATATTCAAAGGGAAGATTTAAATCCGAGGATAGTCTTCGGGAATATATTGACTCCTTTGGAATATACGGGCCTTTGGTTCTGGCTTTCTTCCAGGCAGTAAAAGTAGTTTACACTGTAATTCCGGGTGCTTTGGGGTGCATTGTAGGTGCTACTTTGTTTGGTACAGTTGAAGGCTTTTTTTGCAGTTACATAGGTATTTGTGCAGGATCCATTCTTGCCTTTACCTTGTCACGTAAATTTGGAGTTTCTTTTGTAAGTTCGCTTATGGGAGAAAAGCATTATAATAAATGTATAAAGTGGCTAAACAGGAACAGAAAAAACTATTCAGTATTTCTCTGGATAGCAATTACCTTTCCTTTTTCGCCTGATGACTTTTTGTGTTACTTTTCGGGGTTGACCCATTTGTCATACAAAAAGTTTATTATTATACTTTTAACTTCAAAACCATGGACCATTCTGGCATACAGTTTGGTTTTTGGTTATCTTGGAAAAAGCGTATAAAATATAGGGGATAAATATGTTAGGTGTATACAATTACACGGTTGTTATGACTTATGTTGCAATGATTGTTTCTTTTGTCGGCATCAGTTATGTTCTAGATGGTAATTATAAGGAAGCTATTCTTTGTCTTATGGTATCCGGAATTCTTGATATGTTTGACGGTAAAGTTGCTTCCACAAAAAAGAACCGGACCAGTTTTGAAAAGAATTTTGGAATTCAGATTGATTCCATGAGCGATCTTATCTGTTACGGTGTCCTTCCTGCAATGATTGTTTACAAGCTTGGCTGTGAAAGTAAATATGTACCGGCTCATAACATTGTAACTGCAATCTGTGCATGTTATCTTCTTTGTGCCCTTATTCGTCTTGCATTTTTTAATGTTGATGAAGCAGAACGTCAGAAAGGAACAACAGAAGAACGTCATATTTACAAAGGTCTGCCGGTAACTTCCATTGCGCTTATTATGCCTGCTATTTATGATATTTGCAGCGTTGTAAAAAAGCCGTTCAGTGAATATGTTGGTGCTGCAATCCTTATTGTTTGCGGTATTGCTTTTATCAGTCCGTTTAAACTTATTAAGCCAAATCTTCTTGGAAAAATAGTTCTTATTTGTGTTGGTATTGCAGAAATCGCAGCTCTTTTTTATTACTAGAATTTTATGAATAAAAACCCAAATGACAAGTCAGTTATATTTCTTTATGGAACAAAGCCTGGCAGGGTTCTTCTTGAACTGATTCTTGCATTAAAAGTTCCGGCTCTGCTTGGTTTGTTTCTGCGTTCTCCTTTGTCCATTCCAGTAATCAGGCCATTTGTTAAAAGAAATGGTATCAATTTAAGCGAATGGGCAGGTAAAAAGTTTCATTCGTTTAATGATTTTTTTACACGTAAAAAAGCCATTGTAATTTTTGACAGTGAACCTGATCATTTTATAAGCCCGTGTGATAGTCTTTTAACATCTTATGATATTAAAAATGACAGTACTTTTAGCATTAAAGGAGCAGATTACAGTTTAAACGACTTCTTTCAGAATGAAGAAACTGGTAAAAAATTCATTGGCGGAAAATGTCTGGTTTTTCGTCTTTGTGCAACTGACTATCACCGCTACATTTATTGTGATAATGCAACAGTTGAAGAAAATCATTTTATAAAAGGAAAGCTTTATTGTGTTCAGCCTTTGGCTTTGGAAAAATATAAAGTTTTTACCCTAAACAGGCGCAACTGGAATATTCTTCATACAGAAAATTTTGGGGATGTGGCATCAGTTGAAATTGGCGCATTCAGCGTAGGCGGAATTATAAATCATCACGAAAACTGTGCAGTTAAAAAGGGTGAAGAAAAAGGTTATTTTGATTTACATGGTTCAACAATTGCACTTCTTTTTGAAAAAGGAAAAATAAAGCTTTTGCCGGAACTTGAACAGAACCTTAGAAAGGGTGAAGTCCGCGTTAAAATTGGTCAGTGGATTGCAAATAAGGCTTAATTTTATGGCTAATAATATTCAGTATTCAGGTGAAACAGATTCAGATGTAGCAGTTGAATTTGATATTCCTCCACAATACAAAGTTGTTTTTTATAATGATGACTATACAACAATGGAATTTGTAGTGGAAGTACTGATGACGTTTTTTAATAAAACACTAGAAGAAGCAAATTCCTTAATGCTTGAAATTCATGAATCGGGCAGGGGTGTTGCAGGTGTTTATCCATATGACATTGCTGCAACAAAAGCCCGTTCCGTAATACAAAAAGCCAGGGCAAATGGATTTCCTTTGCAAGTTAAAGTGGAAGAAGACTAATGGAATACTCTGAAGAACTGAGAAGCGTTTTACAACATGCCGATGAACTTGTTCTGAAAAAGGGCATTGAATTTGCAACGCCGGAACTTGTTTTTTGTTGCATACTGGATTCCTATGTTGGCAGGGTTCTAGGACTTCATCCGGATATTAATTTAATAAATGTAGAAGATGAACTTCTTGAATTTCTTGAAGAATATTGTCCTGCAAATGTAGTAAAATACAAGGAAAAAGATGAAGCTCCTCATTCTGTTTTGTATGATGAAGTTCTTATAAAGGCAGAATCTTTTGCATTGAAAGAAAACACAGATGAAATTACCGTTTTTCATTATCTGTTTGCTCTTGTTTCTGACAGCCGGCTCAATATTTATCATATTCTGAAAAACAATGAAATTGATATGGAAATTCTTATTGCTGCACGTGAGATTCATAAAACTAATCCTGTGTTTTTTGATTCTCCCGGGAATGATATTGATCAGATTGTAGAAGACGCAGCAATTCAGGCTGAAAAAAGTATATATGAAATTCTGGAAAAATTTGCAGTAAATCTTACGGCAAAAGCAAGGGAAGGAAAACTTGATAAACTTGTTGGCAGGGAAGATGAAATTGAGCGCACAATAGAAATCTTATGCCGCAGGACAAAAAATAATCCTTTGCATGTTGGCGATGCAGGTGTTGGAAAAACAACAATTACGGAAGGTATTGCTCAGCGTATTGCAGATGGGAATGTTCCTGAATACTTACGAGATGTAGAAATTTATTCTGTTGAAATAAGTTCACTTGTGGCAGGAACAAAATACCGCGGAGATTTTGAAAGTAGAATTAAAAAACTTGTAGAAGCTTTGCAAATAAAGCCTAAGGCAATTTTATTTATAGATGAAATTCATACCATGATAGGTGCAGGCACGGGCAATAATTCCAGCGGTGGTCTTGATGTGGCAAATATTTTAAAACCGGCACTTGGCAAGGGAAATTTGCGCTGCATTGGCTCAACGACTTTTGAAGAGTATGCAAAGATTTTTGAAAAAGACCGGGCTTTGGCAAGAAGGTTTCAGAAAATTGATATTCTTGAGCCAACTCGTGATGAATGTATAAAAATTTTAAAAGGTATTCTTCCAAAATATGAAGAATTTCATAATGTAAAATATTCACCGGATTGTCTTGCTCTTGCTGTAGATTTATCAGTGCGTTTCTTTACAGAAAGAAGACTGCCGGATAAAGCCATAGATGTAATTGATGAAAGCGGTGTTTATGCAAGGCTTCATAAAAAAACAAAAGTTACAGTAAATGAAATTCGTCATGTAGTTTCAAGAATGGCTAAAGTTCCGCTGGAAAATTTAAGTGGTAAAGAAAAAGAAAATCTAAAGGCCTTTAACGAAAAGATTAAGGCAGAAATTTTTGGTCAGGATGAAGCCGTTGATTCGGTTTGTGCCGCAGTAAAAAAGGCAAGGGCAGGGTTCCGTAACCTTGAAAAACCTGAAGCAAGTTTTTTGTTTGTCGGCCCAACTGGTGTTGGAAAAACAGAACTTGCAAAAGTTTTATCGGAAAAACTTGGAATAAAGCTTTTGCGATTTGATATGAGTGAATATCAGGAATCTTATTCCATCAGCCGTCTTATTGGCTCTGCGCCAGGTTATATAGGCTATGAAAATGGTGGTGTTTTAACGGAAGCCGTCAGAAAGGAAAGTCATGCTGTAATTCTTTTTGATGAAATTGAGAAGGCTCATAAAGATATTTACAATACCTTGCTTCAGGTTCTGGATTATGGAACTTTGACGGACAGTCAGGGTAGAAAGGCTGATTTCAGGAACTGCCTTATTATTTTTACCAGCAATTGTGGTGCAGGTGATATGGGCAAAAATGTTCCGGGCTTTGGAAGTTCAGAAAATAAACTTATAAATGATAGTTTTGCCCTAAAAGATGCCGTTGACAAAACGTTTACACCGGAATTCAGAAATCGACTGGATAAAATTGTTTACTTTAATCAGCTTGGAAAAGAAAATGCCATAAGGATTGCACGTAAAGCAGTCGATGCCATTGCAAAACGCCTTGAAACAAAGAAAGTTGAGCTGATTACGGAATCAGAAGTTTATGATTTTATTGCAGGAAAAGCCTTGAGTGAAGAATTTGGAGCAAGGAATATTCAGCGATATGCAGAGGAAAAAATAGCATCAGCCTTAATAGATGAGCTGTTGTTTGGCAGTTTGACCAAGGGTGGCAAAGTAAAAGTTTCCGTAGAAAATGGGGAAATTAAATGCGTGATTGCTTAATAAATCCTGATTTGATTTATATCTTTGCACAGCCTGGAACTATATATAAAGAATACGGAGATTCTATTTGCGGAATTACACTGGATATTGACTTGCAGCTTTTATATTCAGCATATATGCAGGGCGTTTTTCCCTGGTTTTCAGAAGATGAAGGAGAACCTGTAGTATGGCATTCACCGGATCCGCGCTTCGTTCTTAAGACGCAGGACTTTCATATTCCTAGAAGTGCATCAAAGTTTTTACGGCATACTCCTTATACATATACAATGGATAAAGCTTTTACTCAGGTTATGATTGAATGTGCAAACCAAAACCGCAAAGGTCAAAATGGCACATGGATAGGCAACATGATGATTGAAGCATACACAAAATTTCATGAAGCAGGGTATGCACACAGTTTTGAAACCTGGCATGAAGGAGAACTTGTGGGCGGATTATATGGAGTTCTTATTGGAAGTGTTTTTTGCGGAGAAAGCATGTTTACAAAAGCTACTGACAGTTCAAAAAGTGCTTTTATACTCTTTATGAAAGCTTTTATTGAATGTGGTGGCTTGCTTGTAGACAGTCAGGTATATACAGATAATATTGCAAGATACGGTGCAAAGAATATAAGCCGTTCAGCATTTTTTAAAATTGAACAGAAGGCATTGCATAGTTCACTTAAGAAAAACCTGGAAACTGAATTTGAAGTTCAGGTGAACAAAATTACGGGTGCATTATAAGACCGAATGTCGAATAATAAGAAAATTACTTTTCTTTAGAAACTAAGACGCCTCTCGGCAGAACCAGGCCTGAAAAAAAGGCTTCCGCACTACGTTTGTGCAGATTTTTTTTCAGGCCTGAACCTGCCTACGGCGTCTATTAATACTAAAAAAGTTGTATTGAAAAGTATTCTGAAATTCGATATTCGACCTAAATTTGCTAAATTGAATTTTTCACAGCCATTTAGTAAACTGTGAGCCATGGAACAGTATAAGAAAGATTTTATTGATTTTATGGTTCAGTGCAAGGTTTTAAAGTTTGGTTCTTTTACTCTTAAGAGCGGAAGGAAATCGCCGTTTTTTATGAATGCAGGAGCTTATGTTACTGGAAGTCAGCTTGCAAAATTAGGTGAATTTTATGCACAGGCAATTCATGCAAATTTTGGTGATGATTTTGATGTTCTTTTTGGACCTGCATATAAGGGAATTCCACTTGCCGTAACAACGGTTATTGCCTATCAGAAACTTTATGGAAAAGAAATCCGCTATTGTTCTAACCGCAAGGAAGTAAAGAACCATGGTGCAGATAAAGGAGCAATTCTTGGTTCTGAAATAAAAGATGGAGACAGGGTTGTAATTATTGAAGATGTTACTACTTCTGGAAAATCTATTGAAGAAACATATCCTATTGTAACAGGACAGGCAAAGGTGACAGTTGTTGGCGAAATGGTGTCACTTAACAGAATGGAAAGAGCATCAGCAGACAGCAATAAGAGTGCCCTTGAAACAATTACAGAAAAATATGGATTCCCGGCACGTGCCATAGTAACAATGAAAGAGGTTACAGAAGCATTAAAGGGTACAGTTTTGACTCCAGAATTGATGAAAGATATTGACGAATATTATAAGGAATGGGGTGCCTGCTAATTTATTTATGGGTGCAGATTAAATCTGTGCCCTTTTTATTAAGGAAGTTAAATGACAGACCATCAATGGAATGAATGGGTGCAGTTTCGTGAAGAATACAGAAAGTTGTGTTTAGACTGGAATAAACTGTCACCTGAACTGTTCCCATTACAGAAAAAACTTGCAGGAACTGATTACAGCGTAGAAACAAGTATCGTATTTAATAAAGCATATGATGAAGTAACAAAAGAAGACGAAATAAACCTTATTATAATTGGTGATAATCCAGGCAAAGATGAACAGCTGTCAAAAAACAACAGATATTTCGTCGGTAAAAGCGGCATAATGGCAGAAAACTTTTTTAAAAAGCATCCTGAACTTAATATGGACTTTAGAAAAAAGACAATCATTATGAATAAAACTCCGGTCCATACGGCAAAAACAAAACAGCTTAAAATCCTGGCAGAAGAAGGGGGACAGAAAATCTGTAACCTTATAGAAGAGAGTCAATTAAAGTGTGCAGAACTTACGGCAAGGTTACATATGGGAATGGGGCCAGATACTCAGCTTTGGCTTGTCGGGCACAGTGAACTTAAAAAAGGCGGTGTGTTTCTAGGATACAAAAATCAGCTCAGAGCCAGTTATGGTAACAGTTCAATGTGGGATAATGTGTATCTGTTAAATCATTTTTCCATGGGAAGATTCAGTGTGGATTTGAAAAATTTCCGTGAAGAAAATCCATCTGTACCCATTGCAGAAGCATTGCGTCAAATCGGCCTGAGGCACAAAAAAGAAGTTTATGGCGAATAAGCCAGAATAGAAAGAATATTGCTAATGACATTTGCAATAATTCTTTCTATAATGTAAATCACAAATTAAAACGTATCATAAGGAAAAAAAATGAAAAATTTATATGAACCGGGACAGCTTGTAGAAACTACAGTTGTGGCAATTAATGGCGATACAGTATTCATTGATCTTGGATTAAAGAGTGAAGGTTTTGTTGATGCTGCAGACTTTAAAGATGCAGACGGAAACATTACAGTAAAAGAAGGTGACAAAATAAAGGTTTATTTTGTTGGCGGAAAGCATGAAGAACTTCACTTTACTGCAAAAATTACCGGCAGCAATACAAAGGGCGATAATTCAGTATTTGAAAACGCATTTAAAAACGGCATTCCTGTAGAAGGAACTGTAAAAGGTGAAATCAAGGGCGGCTACGAAGTCATGCTTGGAACAACCCGTGCTTTCTGTCCGTACAGCCAGATGGGTTACCGTCAGAGAAAGGAAAGTTCAGAATATGTAGGCCAGCATCTGTCTTTTAAGATTACGGAATTTAAAAATGATGGAAAAAATATTGTCCTTTCAAACAGGATTCTTCTTGAAGAAAAGGCAAACGCTGAACTTGCTTCCCTTGCAGAAAAATATACAGTAGGAATGACTGTAAAAGGAACCGTTAAGTCAATTGAATCTTACGGAGCCTTTATTGATTTAAACGGATTTCAGGCACTCCTTCCTGTTTCTGAAATCAGCAGGACACGTGTAAGCAATGTGGCAGATGTGCTGGAAGTTGGTCAGGAAATAACTGCAAAAATTATCAAGGCTGACTGGAAACACGAAAGGGTTTCTCTTTCTACAAAGGAACTTGAAGCAGATCCATGGGATTCTGTTACTGCAAAATTTAAAGTAGGCAATAAGATTGAAGGGAAAATCAGCCGTGTTGCAGATTTCGGTGTCTTCGTAAATATTGCAGACGGAATAGACGGACTTGTTCACGTTTCAAAACTCAATGTTGAACGCAACACAAACCTTAAAAAAGTTTTCAAGGCAGGCGACGTTCTTGATGTAATCATTGACAAAATCGATGCTGATGAAAAGCGCATTTCTTTAAGTACTGTTGTTTCCAATGAAGAAGAAGATAATGCAAAGGAATATATGTCTTCACACAAAGATGACGACGATGGTGAAACATACAATCCTTTTGCAGCACTTCTGAAAAAGTAAAAGCCGAAAGACAGTCAGCAGTTTTTCTAAGTTTATATAAAAAATTTACCGACAATAAAAGCATGAGAAAGTTTCTTCTGTTTTTGCTGTCGGTATTTTTTTTGTCTTTTGCACACAGCCTTGAACTGTATAAAGATAAGGCTGTTGTTTCTTATTATGCAGAAAAATTTCACGGGCGAAAAACAGCCAATGGTGAAAGGTTCAATATGTATGCCATGACCTGCGCCCATAAAACCCTTCCTTTTAATACGGTTCTTAGAATTACAAACTATGCCAACGGAAAAAGCGTTGATGTGCGCGTAAACGACAGGGGACCTTTTGTTGCAGGCCGTGAAGCAGATCTTTCAAAGGCTGCTGCCGTAAAACTTGACATGATAAAAACAGGCACTGCAAAAGTAAAAATTCAGATTGTACAGATGGGTGCAAACACAAAGCAAAGTGCAGTATCTGCAAAAAAGGCCCGGAATATTCCCCTTGCAAAATCTAAAGGAACTTCAGCTGCAAAGTCAGTTCAGCAGATAAAAATAAAAAAAGGCACCCTTTATGATGTTCAACTTGGCGCATTTTCTGATGAAAAAAATGCAAGGGAGTTTGCAAAAAAAGTAGCACGTGCAAAGTTTAAAAATGTTACCCTTCAAAAGTCCGGCAGTAATGTAAAGGTTGCAATTATAAAAGTTGAAGGCAGCCAGGTTCCTGCCTTAATAAAACAGCTTGAAAGCAAAGGATTTACCAGTTCCCTTGTAAAGGAAAGAAAAAGATAATATTCCGTGGAATAAAAATGCTGAAGATTATAAATGCCCTTGAATATAAAGAAATATTTCCTGCCCTTGAAAGATTTGTTGAAACATATGAAAAATTCTGTATTGCACTTTATGAAAAAATACTATTAAAAGACAAAGATGTTTTTGTTCTTATAGATGGAAAGATTCTGGGTGTTTTTTATTTTGCTGAAGGTAATTCTTTAATCTGCTGTATTCCAAAATGGACTAAAGAAATTAAAAAGGTTTTTTCTGATTTTATAAAAGACAAAAAGATATTTTGCATTCACGGAGAAGAAAGCCAGGTTATCAAATTAGAAAAGCTTATAAAATGGAAATATACAAAAAAAGAAACCCGAAATATGTTTTTAATGGAATATCAAGGGCTTGTTTACATAAAAAACGCAGACCTATCTCCTTTTATATGCAAAATGTCAGACTGTGAAAAGCTGATGCATTTACAAACCGGATTTTCAGAAGAAGAAGTTATGCCAGAATGGAAAAAACTTAATCTGCCGGCTGAAAGAATGAAACTTGATAAGGCAGTAAAGAATAAAACAGTTTATGCTCTTGGTGATGAAGATTTTATTTATTCAAAGGCAAACATAAGCCTGTGTGCAAATAAGGTAATTCAGATTTCAGGCGTTTATACAAAAAAGGAATTCAGGCGCAAAGGTTATGCTTCCTTTCTTGTAAACAGGATAGCATTTGTTGCAGGCAAAGTCGGATGTAAGGCAACGCTTCTTGTGCGGCAGGAAAATCTGGCTGCTTACAGTGCCTATAAAAAAGCAGGCTTTGGAATTACGGGTACCTATAAAATAGTCTATTACAAATAAGTTAAAATCGGATTCCGAATTGAATAGACGGATAAACCTTAAGGTTTGAATTAATTTTCCAGCTGCCAAACCTTTGCTTTCTTATGTCAGAGAAAAAGGCATCATTGTTAAAATCATTGATATTAAAATCAAAGGCAAAAGAAACACAGCTTGTAGTTTTAGCAATGATATTTTTTGAAAGGGAAAGTTTAACTTCAGGAACAAAAGAAAGTTTTTTATCTGTATCTGCACTGGAAGAAAAAATACAGGTCTTTTCTAGAAGTTCAACATCAAGGGAATACTTTCCGTAAAAGGCAATTTTATTTCCAATGCCTGCAATAAAATCAAAACCCTTATTTGCATTAGAAAGATTATAATTTAAAAGTGCAGTTCCATATAAAATCGGAATGCCATAATGAATGCCGGCTGTTATGTTGTTGTTCAGGCCATAGGTAAATTCGGGATAAACCCTGAAGTGGTATTCAGGCTTAAGGTTTGCAATATTAACAAATTCTTTTCTCTCTTTATAGGTTAAGCTTTTATGCTGAACCTTGTCCTTATCCAGAAGTTCTTTTCCGATTTTAAATTTACATGCAGAATACATGTTAAGATAAATTTTCTGAACTTCACTGCATCCTTTATAAACACCTGCCGAATCATAATGTTCTATTTTAATTCTGGCAGGGGAATGGAGGATTGTATCATCAGTAAGGAAAAGTTCAAATTCCATATTTGAAGGAACGCCCACAATAAGGTTTTTAACTCCTGCTGGAATTGCTGCAACAGGCCGCTTCTGGTTTTCAAAACCGTCATAGCCTTCTATAACTTCAAGATAAGTATTTTTATCATTATCAAAAACAGCAATTTCTACGGCCCCTTCAATTGAAACAAGGTTGTAATCCATATTTGAATAAGTGTCGTCTTGATCCGTAACAAGAATAAAGGAAAGATATGTTTCAATTTGATGCATGTCTATCAGGGCATTTTCAAGATAATCCAGCAAGCCTTCATGCTTTTCGTTGATTTTAGCCTTTATTTTTTCAAGGAACTTTGATTTCCGTTTTGTATTGTTTTCAGAAAGCTGGTCTTCCATTGACGGAAAAATTTTATACATTAAATCTACGGCTTTACTGTGAAGTCCTGAGTATCCATTGTAGAACTTTTCAACATTTTCTATATAGCGGGAAGCAAGGCGTGTAATAAAGACAGGTAAAAAAGGTCCTGTATAAAAAGGATAGTAATCACGGCCGAAAAAACTTTTGTATAATTCGTTTACCTGCGGAAGAATATGGTTTTCATAAAAATCATGTTCAGTATTGGTATAATTGGCAAAGCTTAACGTATGGCCATATTTCTTAAAGTGCCATTCATTGCGGTTAAAGGGCAGGGTGGGTACAATGTCTTCTGCACTTACAATGTTCCAGATAAAATCAAAGTCCCTGCTTTTTGCTTCTTCTGAAGAAGTAACATTAGGGGATGCAAAAGTATAGACATAGCAGTTTTCGCTCTTAAAAAACTGATCATCATAAAGTGTCCTTGCAAGAAGGTTTGAAACGGCACCACCGCGGCTATGACCCGTAATTAAAAGAAAGGAATCTGTCGGATCTATTCTGTTCCTTAAAAGATAGGAAATAAGCTTTGTATAAATTATGGAAGCTGCCTTTCCAAAACCCATGTGTATTGTTTCATTTGTCTGTGAAGGATCATGGATGTTTAAATTTGACAGCCATTCATTGGCATTAAGGGGTGTTCCGCGTATATTGACTATAACTAATGTTTGTTTTCCAATTGAACTGTCTATGGGTTTGGAGGCAATGCTAAAGGCACACTGGTCATTTCCCCAGAGAAAACTTGAATAATCAACATTATAGTTAAAGAAAATGTCCTTTGAAGCAATGCCTAACTTGTGATAGTTAGTTTCCAGAGCATCCTGGTTATAAGAAAGGGCAGAAAAAAGGCAGGCAATACGGGCAATTCCATGGTGGTATTCATAGGAAGAACTCTGACCAAACCATTTTTCATTCCATTCCACAGGAAGTGTTGTCTGCCGGTCTGCCGTTTTATAAATGAAAGGAATTTTTTCTGCATTTGCAAAGTTCAGCAAGAGGAAAAACAATAATATGGGAAACAATTTTATTTTCATTTGCAAACAGGCCATGTTCGTTCCGGACAATGCCTGTTAGAGTATTCCAAAAATATGTTAAAAATGCAATGACATCATGTAATAAATGGTTAAGGCAATACGTATCGGAATGTAAGAAAAGCAATCGTAAGTCAGTATTGTTTATACAGGAATAAAGCAGCCTTGTTTGTTTGCTGAAACATAATTAAAAAATGCTAAGTCAGTAAAAAATCACTTGAAATAAAAGAAAACTATGGTATACTGATTATGTAGTCAACGCGTGTTGACGGGAGCGTCTGTATGAATACGATTAAATCTGTTTCTAAGCTTTGGCTTGGTTTAGCCTTATCTTTTAGTCTATTTTCTGCCTGTGAAGCAAAACAGAAGGTAGTTACAACCAGTGAATCATGGGAAAAAATAACTGTTCTTCCGGTAAAGGATATTCCGGAAGATTTTATTATGGGTGTTGACATTTCGTCCCTTGTTTCTGTAGAGGCAGGCGGTGCCAGGTTCTACGGAGCAAATGGAATTCCCTCTGACCCTATAGCACTTTTAAAGGCGGGCGGTGCCAATGCAGTCAGAATCCGTGTATGGAATGATCCTACTGATGACGGCAGGACTTACGGCGGCGGTGCCAATGATATAGAAGTTGCCTGCAAACTTGGAAAAAGGGCAACGGATTTAAAGATGGGTGTTTTAATTGACTTCCATTATTCAGACTTCTGGGCAGACCCTAACAAGCAGACAGCTCCAAAAGCATGGAAGGATTTCAGCCTGACAGAAAAGCAGAAGGCATTAAGTGAATTTACGACAGACAGCTTAAATAGACTTAAGAAGGCCGGCGTTAAGGTGACCATGGTTCAGATTGGAAATGAAATCAACAACGGAATGAGTGGCGAAATATATGATAAGGAAGTCTGTTCTCTTTTAAATTCCGGAGCAAGGGCAGTAAGGGATTTTGACAGTAACATTAAGATTGCAGTTCATTTTACGGATCCCCTTTCTGCAGGTTATCTTGAAAAGAAAGCATCAATGCTTGAAAAGAACAAAGTTGACTATGATATTTTCGGAACGTCGTATTATCCTTTCTGGCATGGCGACGTAAAGCAGCTTTCCATGGTTTTAAGAAAGGTTGCAAATTTCTACAACAAAAAAGTTATGGTAATGGAAGTTTCATATCCTTTTACAGACAAGGAAGGAGACGGCTTTGGCAATGTTGTTTCAACAATGTCTGCAAACCAGGAATTCAATTATCCTCTGACAGTTGAAGGCCAGGCAAATGCAGTGCGCGATGTAATAGAAGCCGTTGCCAAAGTAAAGGGTGCCGGGGCCGGTGTATTCTACTGGGAACCTGCATGGATTCCGCCGAAGCATTATGATGTTTCCAGGGCTGATGCTGCACTTGTCCTTTCATATAACGAAAACTGCTGGGCTAAGCACGGAAGCGGCTGGGCTACTTATTATGCACGCAATTATGATAAGGAAGTTACTTCAAAAGTTAATGGCGGCACATGGGACAATCAGGCATTCTTTGATTTTGACGGCAAGGTTCTGGACAGCATTAATGTATGGAATTATGCAAGGACTGGTTCTAAAGGCAAGCTGAATGTGCTGCGCGTTGCAACTCCAAAAATTGAATTTACATACGGCAAGGAAAATCACCTTCCGGAAAAAGTAAAGGTTACATACAACAACGGAGAAATAATCAACGAAAATGTTGAATGGAACAAGGAAGATGCTGCCGTAGTTTTAGGCAAGCCTGATTTTGGAGAATACAAGGTAAAAGGAAAAATCAAGACCGGTGACGAAGTTAAGTGCATTGTAAATGTTACTGCAAGCAATTTCCTTGAAAACGGCAATTTTGAAAAAGGAAGTCTTGAAGGCTGGAACCTTATAAACGACTCAGGAAAAGGAAGTCCGAAAGTTGACAGAAACAATCAGAATGCTAAGGAAGGTCAGTTCTATGCAACAGGCTGGGAAGCAGATAATTTTGACTTTACGCTCTGGCAGGAACTTAAAGGACTGGGAAAGGGAAGCTATAAATGCTTTGCTTCTTTTGAAGGCACAGGCATAAAAAATCCAAGCGGAAGCTGCCTTATTGTAGAATTAAAGAAAAAGAACGGAAAGACAGAAGTTTTAAAGGCAGACGCCGCAATTCCAAACCAGTGGAAGAAGTTTGACCGTGTTGAAATTCCTTCCGTTGAAATTGATGATTCAGTTGCTTCCGTTGTTGTGAAAGTGCGCATGGCTGCACAATACAACAATGACGGTGCCAACGGAGCATGGCTTGTCTGCGATGACGTTAACTTTCTGATGAAATAGGGCGAAAGTTAAGTTATAAAATGAAAGCAGCCACTGCAGTTTAGCATTGATTTGTAAAGCTGAGGTGGCTGTTTTTTATCAGTCTAGTTTAATGACTGTCTGTATTTTTCGTAAAGCAGAACGCCGGCTGCAACGGAAACATTAAGGCTGTCTATTTTTCCGCAGGTTGGAATGGAAACAATTTTGTCGCACTGTTCTTCTAAAAGACGGCTAATTCCGCTTCCTTCGCTGCCCATGATGATGCATGTTTTTTTGTCAAACTTAATTTCCTGTAAAGAAGATCCGCCTGCATCTGCACCGTATATCCAGAAACCGCATTCCTTTAAAAGCTGAACTGAACGCACAAGGTTTGAAACTTTAGCAACGTTTACCCAGCTTGAAGCACCGGCACTTGTCCGTGCAATAATTTCGTTGTCCTTTACGTCACTTGCACTTCTGTGGTCCGGTAAAATTAAAAGGCTTGCTCCAAATTGATCGCAGGAACGAAGTATGGCACCAACATTGTGGGGGTCAGTTACGCTGTCTAAAATTACGACAGTTGCATTTTCCGGGCATACGGTAACCCATTCTTCAAGGGCAACTATGTTTCTGGCGTTTTCTTCTTCGCCGTCTACAATAAGGACTATGCCGCGGTGATCCTGTGACTGCGGCGGAAGGGAAGCACACATATTGTCAAGCTGCCTGCCGTCTACAAGGGAAACTTCTATTCCGCCTTCTTTTGCAAGGCCAATGATTTTTTTAATGCGTGGTCCCGGTTTTGAATAATAAACATGGGGAATAATGCCGTCAGGTTTAGAAACTGAATAACGGCGTATTTTTTCTTCTACACCATGAAAGCCGGTGTAAATATTCTGTGCCATAAAAAATCCTTAAAAAAAAGCGCGGCATAAATTGCCACGCTATAAAATTTTTAGCAAAACAATGGGATAAATTTATTTACCGCAGCACTGCTTGTATTTTTTGCCTGAACCACACGGGCAAGGTTCGTTGCGGCCAATCTTTCTGCCTTCGCGGACAACTGTTGTAGGACGCATCATGCCTTCGCTGTAAAACCATTCTCCGTTTACTTTTCTGAAGCCGCCGATTTCGTGGTGAACATCGCGCATTCCGTCTGAAGTGTAAGTTGCTTCAAATTCAACAATACCTTCATCGTCGTTTTCTGTTCCTTTTTCTGTGCGGATAATTTTGAGTCCATGCCATGTACTCTTGTTGCTCCAATCTTCAGTTGCCTTGCGGTCAATTTCTGCAATCTTTTCGCCTTTTTCGCAGCTGTTGATGATGAAGTCAATTTCATGCTTAACGTATGAAGTATAGCGGGCTCTCATAAGGGCTTCTGCAGTAGGTGCTTTTTTTGTTCCCTTAATAATAGGTTCGCAGCAGTCTGAATAGTTTTTGCCGCTGCCGCACGGACATAAATCTTTATTTTCACTCATAATGGAAAATTATAGCAACTATGGTATAATTATGGAAGATTATGAGCGGCAATAGAATTTCTTACGGAAAAAAAGTTTTCTATATTCTTCTATTTATATCAATTGCATTTTTTGCTGCAGGAATATTTTTCTTTGCTTCTAAGATTTTTCCAAGATTAAATTCACAGAATCCTATTTTTGAATCTGAAGGCTATGACAGGAAAAATCATGTCCTGGTTGTTGGTCAGGCTGATAATTCTGCTTTTCTATATCAGGTTTTTGAAGGTGCAAAAAGTCTTGCCGTTCAGTTTAATTCCGTAGTTGAACTCAGGGCACCGGAACTTCAGGCAGACAACATGGACTTGCAGACACTTGTGGATTATGCCGCCCTGGTAAATTGTGATGGAATAATTGCCTACGTAAACCCGCAGGTAAAAAAACTTCAGAAGCCGGTCCGTGTAGACGGAACAGAAATTCCAATGATTACCATCGGTTATTATGTTCCTGAAATTCCGCAGATTTCATTTATCGGGAATAATTATTCAAGCCTTGGCATGCAGCTTGGCATTGAATCAGAATCCATGGCAAGAAACAGTGAAAAGGCTTTTATTGTAATCAGTGGAAAATCAAAAAATCCTAATTACGGAAACCTTGTAAACAATATTGTAAGTTTTTATAAATCAAAGGAAATCCACAATTATGAAGTCCTTGATAAGTCAACGGAAGAAAACGAAGAAAAAATAACTGATGCCATAGAAGACCCCCAGTTAAAAAATATTTCCATAATCTGCCTTACAGAAGAAGATTCACTGAAAGTAATGAGGATTATATCTTCTGTTCCTGCAAGCCATAAAACAAAAGTCCTTTGCTTTGGAGAAAATGAAACTTTAGAAATTTACTTGAAGAAAGGATTTATTACAAAACTTGTTTCCCTTGACCCTGAAAAGATTGGAAGAACAGCAATGAGGGAACTTTTTGAATACAGAAACCGTGGTTATGCCAACAGCTATATCAGTGCAGAAATCCGCGTAAGGAAAGGAAAATGAAAAATTACTTTTATAATTCTTTCTTAAGCAAAAGCCTGCGCTGGAAAATCATGGCAAGCATTACCTTTGTTTTTATGATCATGGGATCAAGTCTGTTTCTGACAATGTTCATAGATCAGTATGCACTTGGAGTTATAAGCCGTTCATTTAAATCCAATGAAGAACTGACTTCTTTTTCCAATGATGTTGTCCTTACGGAAAATGCCCTTGAAACATATATTAATTACAGGACCTATGAAAGCATAAATAATTATTACATTGCGTCAAACCGTGTTGAATATTTCTGCCAGACAATGCAGGGGTTCCCGTCTACAAATGAAATAAGCCATCAGGAATATATAGTCCATCAGCTGGCACTTTCTTTTTTGGAATATACTTCTAAAGCGGTTGCTGCACACCGTGCAAATAATCCTGTAAATGAAAGCTATCAGAAAAGCCTTCAGGCGTTTCAGTTTTTAACAAAGGAAATTTCAAGGCTAAACATTCTATACATGGAAAAGAATTCTTCCGTCTATAATTCTGACAGAAGCAATGTAAATATGATTTTAAAATTCTACATTGTTTTCTTTGTAGGTTTTTTCTTATTCCTGCTTTTGCTTCTTTATGCCTTAATCGGTTCCATGACAAAACCTTTAGGCGAAATTTCAGATGTTGCTTTGCGTGTGGCAGAACGGGATTTTGACGTGCCTTTGTTCAATAAGGAAAGTCATGATGAAATTGGAAATATATGCCGTGCCTTTGACAGAATGATTATAAGCATAAGGGAATACATTGATACAATATGGCAGAAGGCGCGCACGGAAAATGAACTCCGTGAACGAGAAATGGAAATGCAGGCCCTTTATGCAGATGCTCAGCTTAAGGCTTTTCAGAGCCAGATTAATCCACACTTTCTTTTTAATACACTGAATACAGGTGCACAGCTTGCCATGATGGAAGGCGCAGACAAGACCTGTTATTTTATAGAACAGACTTCAGATTTTTTCCGCTATAACATTCAGCAGCAGAAAGAAGATGCAACCATAAGGGACGAACTTGGCATGGTAGATAATTTTGTCTATATAATGAAAGTTCGTTTCGGGCAGCGTCTGGAATTTATAAAGGATGTTCCCCAGGAAGAATTTTTACAGCATTTGCCTTCCATGACCTTGCAGCCTTTAGTTGAAAACTGCATTCAGCATGGACTTCAAAATACAAAAGGGAAAGTTGAACTTAAAGTAAAGCAGGCAGAAGGTTTTGTTGAAATTTCCATAAGCGACAACGGTGCTGGTTTTGATCCTTCCGTAAAGGAAAAACTTCTTGATGCTGCACGCCGGGGAGTTACTCCGGATTACAGTGAAGAAAAGTCAGAAAAGAAATCAGCGGACGAGCACACGGGCATTGGCTTAATAAATGTTTTTTTGCGCCTGCGCCTGTATTTTCACAGGGATGATGTTTTTGACATTCAGGCAAATGAAGACGCACACGGAACAAAATTCATAATAAGGATACCGGAAAATGTATAATATTTTAACTTGCGACGATGAACAGATTGTAATTGATTCCCTTCAGTTTATAATAAAGAAAAACTTTGAAGGACAGATAAATTTATTTTCAGCACTTTCCGGAAGCGATGCCCTGGCCATAGCAAGCCGTGAAAAAATAGACATTATTTTCATGGATATAAATATGCCGGGCATGAGCGGTCTTGAAACCATAAACTGCATAATGAATTTAAAACCTGATACAGTAATTATTGTTTTAAGTGCCTTTGATAAATTTCAGTATGCACAGGAAGCCATGAACCTTGGTGCCTATAAATACATTACAAAACCCGTAAACAGGAATATTGTAATTCAGACTGTGCGCAATGCCATGAACCTTGTAGATGAACGCCGCGGCAAAAACAGCGAAGGCCTGGACTTGCAGAAAAAGCTTGATACAGTTTCGCCCATGGTAGAAAGTGATTTCATTTATTCCTGCATGTTCAGCAACGATAAGAATGAAGATCTTTCAAGCTATCTTGAATACTTTAATCTTGATGTGGCAAATTACTTTTTTACCTGCATTGAAGTTCCCCACAGTGATTCAAAAAATCAGTTTGAATTTTACAGCGGAATAAGAAAAATGGTTGCAGAAAAATATAAGTGCCTTATGGGTTCCTTTATGGCAAACCGTCTTGTAATGTTTTTCTGCCTGGATAAGAGTTTTGAAGCGGAAGACCTTTTTGAAAGTTTTCATCAGATGGCAAAGAATATTTATGCCATGCTAAGTTTGAATATAAGCCAGAAAGTGCGGATGGGGGTAAGCCGTATTTCAAGTGAACTTTCCAATGTAACGGTTGCCTGCAAAGAAGCACTTAATGCATTAAACGGAACTTCACCAAACGGCGAACTTCTTTTTGCAGAAGACATGACTAAAAAAACATCAGCACCAGAAAAAATAAATGAAATACGTGAAAGAATTTATAACCGCCTTCGTATAGGGGATTCTGCCGGAGTAAAATTCCTTGCAGGTCTTTTTTGCAGTGAACAGGTTTCAGCTGAAACTGATATTGATAGAACTAAAAGTGCAGTTTTTGAGCTTTTAGTAAATGTAAGGAATATTACAAAAGAACTTAATCCGGTTTATGAAAATACTTCTTTTGATTCTGCATTTGCAGTTTTAGCAGGAACACAGGAAATTTCTGTCATTCAGGATTTTTTAACAAATGTTCTTGTTGAATGTGCATCTGCCATTGCTTCCGTTAAGGAAAAGCGTGAAAACCCTCTTGTTAAAAAGACAATAGAATATATAGAAAAAAACATGAGCCAGAACTTTTCTTTAGAAGATGTGGCTGCCAGCGTTGGCGTTAGTCCTTTTTATATGAGCAAGCTTTTTAAAGAAGAAATGGGAGAAACTTTTATAAATTACGTTACGGACAAAAGGCTGGATAAAACTAAAAAGCTTCTTGCAGAGACAGATTTGTCCATAAAAGAAATTGCAGGCCAGACCGGCTACAGCGACCAGAATTATTTTAGCCGTCAGTTTAAAAATAAGTTTGGAATTTCGCCCACTGATTTCAGGAATACAAATAACCAGTAAAACTGGAAGGAACAATGTATGAAAACTTTCTTGAAAAAAAATTTGTTTGCATTTTTTATTTTAATTGCTTTTTGTTTTTCTTCCTGCAGCCGGAAACAGAAAAATGAAAATTCATTTACGGACAAAAATAAAATCACTGTAGGCTTTTCCATTGATACCCTTGCCATTGAACGCTGGCAAAGAGACCTGGATGTTTTTATGGCAACTGTCCGTTCCCTTAATGCCGATGTAATAGTTCAGAATGCAGGCAACAGCGTAGAAGAACAGAAACGGCAGCTTATGTATTTAATGGAAAGAAACGTAAACGCAATTGTAATTCTTCCGAAAGATGCTGAATCTTTAAAAGATGAAGTAGAAAAAATCCGTGCAAAAAATATTCCAGTAATTGCCTATGACCGCTTAATAAGAAATACAAATGTTGATTTATATATTTCTGTAGACAGCACAAAAGTTGGAAGTTTAATGGCAGAGAAAATGAAGTCCATAACCGGCACAAAAAACTGGATTTGCATACTTGGACCAAAAGAAGATTTTAACATGACGATGATTCAGAACGGAATTCAAAGTTCCATAAAAAATCATGGACCGGTTATAACTGATGTTTTTTATACAGAAGGCTGGGATTACGATTTGGCAAAACAAAAAATGGTAGACATAATAACTAATGGAATTATTCCCGATGCCATAATATGCGGAAACGATGCTGTTGCAGATGCTGTTCTTTCTGTCCTTCATGTTTATTATCCTGACAGGCATATTCCGGTTTGCGGACAGGATGCAGACATTGCGGCATGCCAGAACATTACTCATGGATTTCAGGATTTTACTATTTATAAACCCATTACCCTTCTTGCAGAAAAAGCAGCAGAATATGCAGTGCGTATCGGTAAAGGAGAAAGTGCAGAATCCATAGCAGCAACAGGCGCAACCATTGATAACGGATATGCACAGATTCCGTGCATACTTTTAGAGCCGGAAGTAGTAACAAAGGAAAACATTGACAGGGTAATTATTGATTCAGGATTTCACACCCATAGTGAAGTTTACATGGAATAGAATAGCAAGTATAATTTCGCAGAAAATACAGTTTATATAGAGGAAAAAATGAACGTAGTTACAAAAGCCGAACTTGATGAATGTTTTAACTATATAAAAAAAGCGCGGGAAGAAGTTGCAAACCGTGTAGTAGGGCAGAAAGATGTAATAGACGGAATTATTATGGCTCTTATTGCAGGGGGTCACGTTCTTCTTGAAGGTGTGCCGGGCCTTGCTAAAACTTTGGCCGTAAAAACTTTTGCAGATATTTCCGGCCTTGAATATAAAAGAATTCAGTTTACGCCGGATCTTCTTCCTGCTGATGTTACGGGAACTTTAATTTATGAACAGTCCAGCGGAAGATTCAATGTGCGCAAAGGACCTGTTTTTGCAAACCTTGTTCTTGCAGATGAAATAAACCGCGCTCCGGCTAAAGTTCAGTCTGCACTTCTTGAAGCAATGGCAGAACAGCAGGTGACAATCGGGGAAAACACTTATAAACTTGCAGAACCATTTTTTGTTCTGGCAACACAAAACCCTATTGAACAGGAAGGAACCTATAACCTTCCGGAAGCAGAACTTGACCGCTTCCTTTTAAAACTTATTGTTCATTATCCTACGCCGGAAGAAGAAATCCAGATTGTAAAGTCAGAAGGCCGTGCAGAAAAAATTCCAGTAAACAAGGTATTTAATTCCTATGCACTTGAAAAATGCAGGAATGCAGTTGACGCAGTTACAGTTGATGACAAAATGCTTGCTTACATTGTTTCCATCGTAAATGCAACAAGGGCAAATTCTGTTCAGCCTAACAGAAAAAACGACATTCAGCGTTACATTGCATTTGGTGCTTCCCCGCGTGCAGGCATTGCACTTTTACGCTGTGCTAAAGTTCATGCACTTTTTGAAAACAGAAGTTTTGTTCTTGCAGAAGATATTCAGGCTGTTGCAAAAGAAGTTTTACGCCACCGCCTTGTGCTTAACTATGAAGCCGCTGCAGACAATGTTAATGCCGATAATTTAATAGAAAAAATCATTGACTATATGCCTGTTCCTTAAGCTGCATAAGAAAAACAGATGAAAAAAAATACAGCGCAAAGGGCTCAGCTTTTACATTTAACTTCTCTTTCTTTAGCAAACGGAATGAAGAACGGTTCCTTCAAATCTTTATTCCGCGGGCAGGGAATGGAATTTTCCGGCGTTCGTGAATATTTGCGCGGCGATGATGTTCGTGCCATAGACTGGAACGTTACGGCAAGAATGGGAAAACCTTTTGTAAAAGTTTTTGAAGAAGAAAAGGAACTTGATGTCTTCATAATCATAGATAAATCTTTTTCAATGAATACGGGCTCCGGAATACAGTCCAGGCTGGAAAATGCAATGGATTGTGCATCTTTAATAACAATGGCTTCTTTGCACAATGGCAGTCCTGTTGGCTCCGTAATTTTTGACGGCAAAATAGAATTTTCAGTTGCTCCAAAAGGCGGCAAGAATCATGCAATGCTTATTTTGTCTGAACTTGAAAAAGCAAGGGAGCAGGCTGTTGGCTCTGCACTGGACAGTGCTTTGCGTGGTGCAGAAAAATTACTGCGCAAAAGAACTTTAGTTTTTGTAATTTCAGATTTCCGTTCTGCAGGATGGGAAATTCCTTTTGCACATCTTTGCCAGAAAAATGATGTTGTTGCAATAAAGATTACAGATCCTTTAGATGACAAGCTTCCGTCTTTAGGTGCCGTTCCTTTTAAAGATCCTGAAACAGGTTTTGAATGCGTGCTTCCTACTTCTTCCCAGAAATTTTCAAGGGCCTGGAGAAAAGATGCAGAAACAAGAAATGAAAACTGGAAAAAACTCTGCCAGAGAAACGGCGGTGCTTCCCTTGCAATAAGCACTTTGCAGGACCCTGCCGCAGAACTTATAAAATTCTTTACTACAAGAGAGCAGTATTCACAATGAAAAAAATCTTTCTTGCATTAATTTTTTTAGCTTTTATTTTCCCGTGTTCAGCTCAGAATTCTGAAAAAGAAAACAATGATTCAACTTTGCAGGTTATGGTTCCCCGTGATGTTTTTATTGGGGATTCAGGACAGATTCAGTATTCTTTCCGCTGCCCTGTGGACTTCTTTGCTTTTTCAGAATCTTCTTCCAATGAAGTTCTTGAAATAAACCTTAAGGCAGAAGATTTTTTAGAAGACCCTCTTTCATGTCTTGTAACAAAAACTACCCTTTCAAGAACAGGAATAAACTACAATCTTTGCATAACTTTTATTCCGTGGAAAACAGGAATAATTAAATTCAGGAAATTCAATCTTGAAGAAATCTGCAGGAAAGAAAAAGGAAAAGTTTCAGCAGATTTTAACATTGAACTTTCGCCGGTTGTAATTTTATCCCTTGCAGAAAAACTTGGTGCCACAACCTTAAGGCCGGCTAAAGCACCGGAAGTTCTGCCTTATACAAATTATTATGTCTGGTTTTTTATTGTCCTTGCCGTAATTTTATTTTCTTTATTCTGTACGGCAATAATAAAGCTTCCTGAAATTCTAAGAAAATGGAAAGAAATAAAAACAAAGATAAGCTTCTATAAAAATGCAGTAAAAACAAAAAGGCATTTAAATATTCTTTTGCGTAAAAAAATTCCTGATGCAGATTTTTCAGAGCAGTGGCAGATTATCCTGCGTGAATATCTTGAATACAGATTTAAAAGTCCTTTTGCTTCCGTTACTGGAAAAAACATTGAATATAAAATTTATAAAATAACAGGCGGCATGATGTCGGAAAAACAGGAAAAGGCTGTTGAAGAACTGACGGCTCATTTTGTGCGCACAAATTATATCCGTTTTGCTTCAGGTTCCATAGATTCAAAAATGCTTCCTGCAGAAGAACATCAGGCGGGCTTTGTTAACGGAGAAAAAAAATCCCTGATTCTTTCAACACATAAAATAATTGATGCTTTTGAAAAGGAGGAGATTGATGGTTGAATTTGAAAATCCCGGTGCATTTATTCTTCTTCTTTTAATTCCAATTTTGTATATTCTGCGCCATATAAAAATTTTGTCACGCATAACTTTTGCCTTGAATATGAGCGACTGGCACGGCAATAATTTTTACTGGGACGGCAGGGTGCGTAAATTCTTTTCTGCAATTGTAAAAATTCTTCTGATAGTTTTTTATGTCTGCCTTGTAATTGCATGGGCATCTCCGGTTTACCATAAGCAGCAGAAAGTTTATTCTTCCCGCGGTGCATCTATTGTTTTTGTTGTAGACGTAAGCCCTTCCATGGCAGCAAGGGATATTGGCGACCTTCACCGCATAGAAGCCGCAAAAAATGCAATACGGACCCTTGCAGAAAAAAACGACGGCTGCGAATTAGGCCTTGTAGAAATGGCAGAAACAGCATGCTTAATAATTCCGCCTACAATGGACAGAAAGATTTTCTTTGACCGTCTTGAAGCCATGAATACAGGAGAACTTGGAGACGGCACGGCAATAGGCAACGGATTAAGCCTTGCAATTTATCATCTTGAAAATTCCTTGTCAGAAAAAAAAGCAGTTGTCCTTGTTACGGACGGGGAAAACAACGCAGGCACAGTTCATCCAAATACGGCAGCACAGCTTGCAAAAAGCAAGGGCATTTCTTTATATATCCTTGGCATCGGAACAAAAGGAGTTGTTCCCCTTGACTACGTAGACCCGAAATCCGGAAGGGCATATTCAGGTTACCTTGAATCAAATTTTGACACGGCTTTCCTTGCTAAACTTGCAGCAGAATGTGACGGAAAATTTTTTGAAACAGGTTCTTTAGTTTCTTTATCCCAGGCCTTGTCTACCATTGGAAAAAACGAAAGCGTAATGCAAAGCTACCACATAAAAAATAATGACATTTATTATTATCAGTATTTTCTTCTGGCAGCAGCCTTTCTTGCAGGCCTTGCATGGATTATAAAAAGAATTCTGCTAAAGGAGGTATTATGAATTTTATTGTCCTGCATCCTTTTGTATTCTGGCTTTTTATTCCATTAATACTTGCACTTGTTTTTGTAATTTATAAATTCAAAAAATTAAAAAAAGTCCTTACAGAAAAGAATCAGGTTTCACGCGGGAATTTTCTTTCCAGCAGGCTGGACCGCTGTTTCTGGCTAAGGACAATTTTCCGCGGCCTTAGTGCAGTTATGGTAATTTTAGCAGGAGCAGGAATTTCATGGGGAACAGATACAATACCTGTTCAGAAAAGCGGAAAGGCTGTTTCCTTTGTTTTTGATATTTCCTACAGCATGGAAGCCCATGATGCGCCGGGCGGAATTTCACGACTGAACGCAGCTGCCATTTATGCAAAAGCACTGCTTGCACACTTTAACGGAACAAAAGTTTCTGTTGTCCTTGCAAAAGGAGACGGCGTTGTTTCAGTTCCCCTTACAGATGATTACAATTGCGTTGAAACTTTAATAGAAAATCTTTCTCCAAAATTAATGACGGCAGCAGGCACAAGCCTGGGCAAGGGAATAAAGGCAGCCGTGTCTTCTTTCCCGGAACAGTCATCGGAAGCATCTTACATTCTTTTGTTTACTGACTGCGAAGAAACAGATTCTGCACTTCAGTCTTCCCTTGCAGAATCCAGCCGCTATGGAATTCCCGTAATCGTAATAGGCTTTGGAAGCGAACGTGAAAGTGAAATCTTAACCGGAGACGGTCAGACAAAAGTAAAGACTGCCTTAAGGACTTCGGAAATAGAAAAAATTATAAATGCCGTAAAAAGTGCAGGTAACATTTCTTCATGTCAGTATATTGACGCATCAGAAATGGGGTCTGCAACAAAAATACTAAAAGTCATTTCTGCATCGTCAAAGGGAACAACGGTTACCTATGAGCTGCAGACAAAAAAAAGGCACAAAACATTTATAATGCTTGCCATTGTATTTTTCCTTGCTTCAATCCTTCTTGGCGAACTTGATATTACGGGCGGAAAAAACAGGCTTGTTTCTGCAGCAGCGGCAACAGCATGCCTTTTTATCTTTACAGGCTGCACGCCGAAATTTAACGACGGCGTAAAAATCCTGCAGGGAAAACTTGACTGGTCAAAGGGAAACTATCAGAGTGCAACGGCAGATTTTTTGCAGGCAGCAAACAATGCAAAAGAGCGCGGAGACGATTTTGTCTATCAGTATTCTGTTTATGGAATTGGTTCAACATATTTAATGCAGGGAGAAAACGATGCAGCCCTTGCCAAGTTCAGTCAGGTTTACGACAACGCGCCGGATAAAATAAAATTTGCAATCCTGTATAATTCCGGAATCATTGCCCACAGAAACGGAGACTACGAAACTGCAGCAGACTATTTCAGGCAGGCACTTTTTATAGACGGAACAAGCACGGATGCAAAAATAAATCTTGAACTTTCACTCAGGGAAGAATCAAGCCATGCCAATGAAAGTGCAAGGGAAATTGTTCCTGTGTCAGAAAACAAAGAAGACCAGACTTTAGAAAATGCACTTTATTCAATAATCAAAGAAGGTGAACAGCAGCAATGGAAAAGCCAGCAAAAAGATTCAGAAAAAACATCGCAGGATTATTGATCATATTTTTTATTTCTTCGTGGACGGCCTTGTCTGCAAAAGTTTCCTGGGCTCATTTATGGAACATGAAATTCAATCCCACCCAGGACACGATTTTTACGGAAGAAGACAATTCTTTTTTTGTAGAAATAGAAAACGTAACGCCGGACAGCGTACAGATTTCCGTAAATTCATTGCCGCCCAACGTAAGCTTTGTTTCACAGAAAAAGGAAACCGTATTGATTCCACGGGAAGAATCCAAAGGCGGCGGTTATGTCCACGGCACAAGAATTATTTTATGGATGCGCTTTACAAAAACAGGCTGGTATAAAATAAAGCCCATAGACCTTACCATAGACGGCAGCTTTTACAGCATTCCTGTAGAAACCATAGAAGTTTTTCAGAATCCGCGTTTTATTCATCCTGAAATAAATATAGTTTTCCAGAACCAGAATATTGAATCCGCAAAAAGAAACAGGGAAAAGCTTTTAAAGATAAATTCCGGCGACCATATTGTCTTTACGGTAACGGCACGCTACATGGAATCTGTTCAGAATATTTTCTGGAACATACCTGAAAATTCTATTTTTACAAAGATAAAGGAATATGAATTTAATTCCGGCAATAAAGAAAAAAACTTCATTACTCAGTTTCAGAACGTTGCAACTTTTGACTGGCAGCCTCTTTCTGCAGGGGAACATAAGCTTCCGGAAATATTCATAACTGCAACTTCCTATAACGGTTCTGTAGAAGACATTCAGTGCCCGGTTTATAAATTTAATGCAGAAAAGACCCAGCATTTCATTCATAACGCACAGGAAGATAATCCTTTTGTCTATGCCTTTAACGATGCAGAAAAAGCAAACTCTTCTGCAAAAAAAATAAAAGTTAAGCCGCAGGAAATCCTGGACCTTTATGAACTGCACGTAAAGGAACGCCACGCATTTATTTTTTCCAATGCTGCAGCAGAAAGAAAAGAAGCAGAAGAATTTCTGGGGCTGCCCAGTGACTATCATGAGCCAAGCCTTTTTATTTTTAACGTGCTGTGTTTTTTAACGCTGGCCTTTATTGCACTTACAGTTTTGTTTTTTATCATAAAGAAAAAAACATTGACGGCAGTTTTTGCTTCTGTTTTTATACTTTGTGCTGTGTTTTCCGGCATTTACGGCATAAGGGTAAAAACAGTGCGCGGAGTCTTTACAGGCGGGCAGATGAGTCCCATTCCGGAAAATAATATGCTTACAAGTGTAACCATTCAGCCGGGCAGCGTTGTTTTTATAGTAAGGAATGCAGGAGACTGGCTTTATGTAAAGCATAACGACACTTACGGCTGGATTCCGGCAGACAGCGTGTGCATAATAAAGTAAATTTAAAATCGGGAGTTAATATGGATTTTGGTGATATTTTAAATCAGTGGGAAGGCGGACAGAAAAAGCAGCCTGCAAAAAAACAGGCACAGGTTTCTCATAAAAAAGCAAATGCTCCTACAAAAGAAGAAAAAGAAGCATCACGTCAGGGCTATTCCTGGGAACAGATAATGGAACAGGACAGAAAAAAGCAGATGAACCCCATGGACATCTGGCTTAACCGCCACGGAACAGTAGACAAGGATAAAATAACGGAAGAAGCAGAACGCAAGGAAAAGTTCAGCAACATTGACTATTTAAGGTCAATGAAACCGGAAGCAACAATAGACCTTCACCAGCTTACAAGGGAAGAAGCATGGGCAAAGCTTAAAAATTTTGTAGACGACTGTTACCGCCGCAACTTTAAGAAAATAATGATAATCCACGGAAAGGGAATCCATTCTGCAAGCAGCGACCCTGTTTTAGGACCAATGGTGCGCATGTTCATAGAAACAGACAAACGCCTTGGCACTTCCGGCCACCCGGACAGAAACCACGGCGGCAACGGTGCAACCTGGGTAATAATTAGGGACGAGCCAAAAAAATAACACGGGTTTTATTTGCAAAGGAAAAACATTTTTAGTATTTTTATAGTATAAGCAGATGAATAATTTATACCAGATTTTAGGCGTTGAAAAAAATGCCACAGCAGACGAAATTAAAAAAGCCTACAGGACTCTTGCCTTTAAATATCACCCTGACAGAAACGCAGGAGACAAGGCGGCAGAAGATAAATTCAAGGAAATAAACGAAGCCTATTCAATCTTAGGCGACGAAACAAAAAGACGCCAGTATGACATGATGGGGTCCTATTCATCGCAGAATTACGGCAGCGGCTATCAGAACACTTATCAGAATGCAGGCAACTTCTACAACGCAGATGATCCTTTTGCAGAATTCTTCCGCAACGCATACAAAAGCAGCAGCAATAACGACAATTACAGATATACCTACACATGGACTTCAAGAAAAACAGAAGAACCAAAAGGCAAAAAGGCATTCCCGTTCTTTTGCCGCAGCCTGCTAAAGGTTCTTGTAAGCTTAGGCGTAATTTATTTTGTAGGCCCGTGGTTCTTCCTTATAAAGATTTTTGCATTCTTCAGTTTAATCTCCGGCATTTCAGATGTATTAAAAAACGCAAGGCTGATGGCGGAAAACTAAAAAAAATCCCCGGCTGATATTTTTATCCGCCGGGGGAAAAAGTGCGGAATGACACCACGTCGTGAAGTTTTACGACACGTCGTGCAGTATGCCATGCCGGACAACAGATGTCACCCTCGTGCTAAGACACGAGGGCCTTTTGCTAAGTTAAGCAAAAGCTAGTCGCTGCTGCCACCGCCATCTGCATCTGCAATTGTTACAGGGCTGCTGTAAACAATTGAAGGAACTTTAAGTTCCCTGCCGCTGGAAAACCTGGTTTTCAAAACAATGGAATACTTTTTGTCTGTATCCAGAGTTTTAGGAACATAGAATTCCAGAGTAGAAGGCATGTTTGTGCTGACAGTCCTTTCATCAACCTTTGTCCACTGTGCTTCTTCCGTTACAGGTTCTTCATCTACAACCGGAGTAAAGAAAATACCGCAATTTTCTCCACTGATTTTTAACTTTGAACCTTTTATCCTTGCACCTAAACCACGGAATAAAGTTTTATCATTGTTTTGGTCAAAGACGTTGATGATGGAATTGATTCTTGCTCCTGTATCCGGAACAGAAACGGAATCAATCTTAATCTGAGACACGGCATCCAGTACATCCTTAGAAGGCGTAAATCCTACACGGAACCCCTGAACGTCGCTTGTGCTTGGGTTTTCGCCTTTTACGCTGCCGTCTACCTTTATGTAAAGGGTTCCGGCACCGAATAATTCAACGGCGTTTCCAAGCCTAAGCTTCCTGATGATTTCTGTCATCAACAGATTTGTAGTGTGGTAAATCATGTCGGCAGAAATGCCTATCTGATTGTCCGTAATGTCTGCAATTAAGTTTTCAAGAGTTACAGTGTTTCTTGATACACGTCCATAAAATTCCTTTTCTTCAGAGAAAGGATTTACGTAAAGGGAAACATTCTTGCTTCCAGAGGTTTTAATATACTTTTTCACCTCAAGCTCCTTGCCAGTATCTGGCACAAAATGAATTTGTTCGTCAATAAAAAAAATTAAATGTTAATTTAACTAAAAAATAATTGACATGGAGCAAGATTGAAACTAGAATAATCCTCAGCATTTATTTGACTATCTTGTCAATCTTGTTCCGCTCTTATTCGATTGCCGTCGTTTAAGAGCATTTTTCTTTGAAACGCTCCGAAAGGATTTTTTCGATGGGGAGCGAATATTTAAACCTCCTTATAAATTTCTTATAGTATGCAGCAAAAGTAATGAAACCTTCCTGCTTACTTTCAATAAAATTGAATTCTTCCATGTTCTCTTTGCTGAAAACTTCATTTAAATCTGCTCCCAGCAAATAAGACGCCAGAAGATCTGCAAGGTCTTCCATAATTTCTCTTATGGCAGGTTCCATTGGTGTTCCATAAAAGTGCATGAAAAATCCGTTGAGCATAAAAACATCAAGCAGAATCCAGTGTGCAATTTCGTGGCAGATAATAAACATGGCTAAAAGGTTACCGGCTGCAGCGCTTTCGTAAATGTCTTCACGAATTTCTATAACCCTTATCCTGCCTAATTTCGTATAGTAGCCAAGCTTTGTCTTATTTTCTTCGGACAAACTGAAAACATCAAACTTAAAGGGAAACTCTTTTAGCCTGGTTAGTTCACGTTCAAGAACCGACAAAAGCTGACGCGGGGTAAGCTGACCCTTTGCATCAAATAATTTTGATTTCATAGCTGCCGCAATTTTTGTTAAATCAAAATGACATAAGATAACGGCTTCTATCATACGATATATTTCTGCCAATCTCTTCTCCTATTTTTCCATGGTATTACCTGCCACGGAATTTTCTACCTGCTGCAAAATCTGCTGAATCTGATCCAGATGACTTGTGTCCAGCTTAGACAGTTCCTTTGCAAATTTTACGGCTGTTTTTGCATATACAGGAAAGTTCTTTTTTTCCTGTATAGATTCCAAATCAATAAGAACCTGCCTGTTTGCTTCTGCAATGTAGGTTTCAAGTTCTTCTGTCTGTTCGTCAGTCAAATTGTAGTTTGACTTTAGCTTTTCTGAAAAATCAGCAGGAACAGTCTTTCTGCCGTTTTCAATTGATGACAAATGAGCCGAAGAAATTTCAAGTGTCTTTGCCATGTCTACCAGAAACTCGTCGTTGTCGATTCTGAGTTTGCGTAAAAACTTTGACAAGTTAGACATTACTTTTTCTTTTTCCATTCATCCTACCTCCATATTTCAGGCGTGCAAAACAGGGTTGATTTTACGCCTGCGGATCAGACCTGCGGATTTGTCTTTAAAGTCTGTCCGGTTACTCCTTTCTGATTCCCGGTATGGAAACTGAAAACCAGGCGCAGCAGTTTTCTTAACCAACAGGTTGACTCTTATACCTATTATTATGGTTTTTCGAATATCCTACCGCGACTTTCGTTTCTAAAAAAATATATTACGATAAATAAAATTTGTCAATAGAAAATATAAAATAAATTTTCTTTTTAGAAAATAGAGTATAGTATACAAAATATTCCTACTAAAACTATATATTTTTCTGCATAAAGCAGGCCTAATTTGTTGTGCCCAACGCAACAGTGCAGGTGTGTCAGGCACAACGGCATTGGTGTGACATACACAACGGTACTGGTGTGACACACACAACAGTCTTGGTGTGTCAGGCACAACAGTATTGGTTTGCCATACACAACAGATTGACCGGCTTTATAAAAAAGACGTTTGAACAGCATAATAATGAAAAGCAGAAGTAAAAAAAAGGGCAAAATAGTGTATAATTATCCTATATTTAGACATATAAACAGAATTATCCAAAACACAGGAATCAGCATGGCAAAAGCAAAAGCAAAAGCAGACAAACCACTAAACATTGACGACATCCTCTTTAAATGCCGGGACATTTTACGTAACGCAAAAAATTCGGGTTCTTTCTTTGAAAAGCGCGACATGATGCTCACTCTGGTATTTTTGCGATTTATCGGCGAAAAGTTTGACGACGGCATTGAAAACCTTAAAAAAGAACTTGTTGCACGCGGCATGGACATAAACGACCCCAATGTAAAAGCCGCCTTTATCGATGACCCCACCTTTACAGACGGCACATTTTACTTGCCAGAAGAATCCCGCTGGAGTAACATCATCCAGACGCCTTCAAGCGGTTTAAATGTTGCTTTGGACACGGCACTCAGAAGCCTTTCCAATTCCAGCGAACAGCTTAAAGGCTGCTTTGTAGAAGGCACCTTTACCACAAGAAATCTGGCAGCAAACGACATCAAGCAGATTGTGGACGAAGTGACAAAAATCACCCACAAGCAGTTTGGCCCCCAGCGCGACTTGATCGGCTATGTTTACGAATACTTTTTAAAGGAATTTGCCGTAAATGCCACTAAAGAAGACGGCGAATTTTACACACCCCACGACGTTGTAGAACTCATTGCCACATTCATTCAGCCTTTTGACGGCACGCTTTACGACCCTTGCTGTGGCTCTGGCGGAATGTTTGTGCAGAGTGCCGCTTTAATCGAGGCAAAAAAAGGCGACATCAGCCGGATAAACGTTTACGGTCAGGAAAAGGAACCCGCCACCTACCGCCTTGCCAAAATGAATCTTGCACTGCGCGGAATCAGCCACAACTTGGGCGGCGAAGCCGAAAACACATTCCGCCTTGATTTGCACAAGGGAATCAATTTTGACTACATCATGGCAAACCCTCCGTTTAACTTGAAAAACTGGTTTGACGCCGACACCATGAACAAAAACGACAGCCGCTGGGTGGACTTTGCCCTGCCGCCTGAAAGCAATGCAAATTACGCATGGATTTTGCACATGCTGAGCCACTTAAAGCCAAAAAAAGGCGTGGCAGGATTCCTGCTTGCAAACGGAGCCTTGGGCGATGATGACGGAACGGCGCCCGTAATACGCCAGAAGTTAATCGAAAAAGACAAGGTGGAAGCCATCATCATTTTGCCAAGGGAACTGTTCATTACAACGGACATCAGCGTGTCTTTCTGGATTTTGAACGAAAACAAGGCGGGCGGAAAATACCAGGGACGCAGCCTCCGTAACCGAAAGAATGAAATCCTTTTTATGGACCTTAGAAGCTGGACAAGCGACGAGTGGAACAACGGCGTAAAGAACATGCAGAAAAAGAAGTTTGCCCTTACGAATGAGCAGATTTTAAAGGCCGCCCAAATCTACCACAAATGGCAGGAAGAAGGCTGCGACGGCAAAAACTATGCAGAGAGCGAACTCTACAAGAGCGTGGATTTTGAAACGATTAAAGCAAACAATTTTTCTTTAGTGCCAAGCTGCTACATTGAATTTGTAGACAGGGACTCTGCCATAGACTACGACGCCACATTAAAAGAGACCAGCAAAACCGTAAGCGAACTATTAAAAGCCCACCAGGCAAACACCGCAAAAATCAAGGAAGCATTTAAAGGACTAGGCTATGAATGTAAGTAAAGAAAAGAATGCGCCTTGGGTGAGGCTTGGGGATTATATTGAACAGACTGATGAAAGAAATTCAGATGATAAACTGAATGAAAATGATGTTAGAGGAATAAGCACAGAAAAGAAATTCATTGAAACAAAAGCAAATCTTGATGGCGTTTCTCTTACATCTTATAAAGTTGTAAAGCCAAATGAATTTGTTTATGTTGCCGACACTTCAAGACGTGGTGAAAAAATCGCTTTGGCATTAAATGATTCAAATGAGTCTTATTTAATTTCATCAATTTATACAACTTTTAGAAGTAAAGATGAAAACATTCTTCTGCCGGAATACCTTTATCTTTTATTGAGCCGAAGTGAATTTGACCGCTATTCACGCTTTAATTCGTGGGGAAGTGCAAGAGAAACTTTTGACTGGCAAGAAATGTGCCGTGTTCAAATCCCCCTGCCGTCAATAGAAACGCAAAAAGAACTTGTTGCCGTTTATAACGGACTAAAAGAACTTGCCGACCAAAACGAAAAACTCCTGGAACCCCTTTCCAAAAGCTGCCAGGCATTCATAGTAGACTGCAAAAAGAAATACGAAAGTAAACGCCTAGGGGTGTTTATTGAAGAAAGTGATATTAAGAATTCAGATAACAAAATCAAAGCGGTGAAAAGCGTTTCTGTTACAAAGGAGTTTAAAGAAACTGGAGCGAAAGTAAACAAAGAAGAATTAAGCGGTTACAAATTAGTTCCTCCAAGACACATTTCTTATGTTCAAACAACAAAAAATGAAAAGTGCTTTGCAAACGCATTAAACACTTCAAATGAAACTTATGTTGTTACTTCTGTAAATAAAGTGATTAAATCAAAAGACGAAAATATTCTAGATATTGGTTATCTTCATCTATTTTTACGAAGAGAAGAATTTGACCGCTACGCAATTTTCAACTCTTGGGGAAGTGCAAGAGAAGTATTTTCTTATGATGATTTATGCGAAGTTCAAATCCCGCTGCCACCAATTCAAATTCAGCAGAAAATCGTAGACCTCTACAACTGCTTTGAAGAATGCAAACGCATCGCCGCCACCGCAAGAGAAAAAATCAAAAACCTCTGCCCGGCCCTGGTGCAGAAGGCAGCACATAGTTTGTAAGAAGAGGCGAATATCTTGAATAAAATTGAACTGAAATCGATACATAATTTATTGGGTACAAAAAGTCTAAGAATACCTTCATATCAGAGACCATATAAATGGAATGAAAAAAACATTGAAGAGCTTCTTTCTGATATAGATATTGCTTTGGGAAAAAAACAGGAGTCAGGTAATTCAAATTTTAGGTATCGAATTGGAACAATTTTACTTCATAACAATACAGAAGATAAAACACTTGATGTAATTGATGGACAACAGAGAATTGTTTCATTCTATTTGCTTCAAAAATATTTAATTCCAACAAAGACAGATTTTATTGATATGAAACTTGAAGACAATAATACAAAGTTTCATTTATGCAAAAATTATGAAGTTATAAAAGACTGGTTTTCTTTAAAAGATAATCAATATAAAAATGCTTTAGTCACTGCTTTTAGTGATTTACTGGAAGTGGTTGTAATTACTGTAGAAAAACAAGAAGAAGCCTTTCAATTATTCGATTCTCAAAATTCCCGTGGTAAAGCTTTATATCCTCATGATTTATTGAAGGCATATCATTTAAGAGAAATGAACAATGATTTTTTTGAAATGCAAAGAGTTGTAGAAAGTTGGGAAGAGATGGATTGTTCTGTAAAAGATAAGAGAAACAATAATGAAAATAAGATAGAAGATTTATTTGATGATTATCTTTTTCCAATTCATAATTGGTCTGAAAAAGTAAAAACAAGGACATTTTCAACAGATGATATTGATTGTTATAAGGGAATAAAACATGATTGTCTGTATCCTTATGCAAAACGAACGGAAAAAGCAATGCCGATTTTTCAAATTACAGAACCATTTATTGCTGGAAAAGATTTTTTTGATATGGTTCATTACTATCAGCCTTTGCTTGAATATTTAAAAAAGGAAGTATTTGAAAAATATTCACTGTTAAAAGAAATAATGGTTAAACATGATAACGGTGGTGCTGGATATTATTACTGTAAAAAATTATTCTATTGTGTTTTGTTGGCATATTACGACCGATTTAAGAATCTTGATGAAAAAGCCGTAAAAAAATTATTTTCTTGGGCTTTTATGCTTCGAGTTGACAGATGGTCTTTAAGTTACGCTTCTATAAATAAGTATGCTGTAGGAAAATGTGAAGATACAACAAATACAATTCCATTATTTTATAAAATTTCACATGCCACTTTGCATTCACACATTGCAAATCTTTCTATCAAAATAAAAAGAGAAAACGACAAGGCAAATAAGGATTCTTGGAATGGTTTGTATGCAGATTTGAAAAAATTAAACGGAGTTGAATATAATGGAACCAATAGAACTTAGAGTATACGAAAATAGGGAAAATAATATTTTCAATAAATCTGAAAAATATGTTGTACCGCTTTATCAGCGTGCTTACGCATGGTCTGACGATGAAATCAATCAATTGATAGAAGATATTTGTGGAAATGAAAGTGAACATTATTATATTGGTTCATTAGTAGTTCACAAAAGAAGTGATGCTTACGAAGTTATAGATGGACAACAACGATTGACTACTTTGTTTTTGCTTCTTTCATTTCTTGAATCAGAAATGAAACTGAATTTATTTTTTGATTGTCGCAAAAGATCAAATCTGACTCTTTGCAGTTTAATTGAAAAAAATAGCAACAAAAAATTAAATGAATTTGATATTGAACAGAATCTAATTTCTGGACTAGAGATTATAAAAAACAAATTTATTGTTGATAAAATAGATAAAGAAGCTTTTAAGACAAAATTATCAAAAGTCATTTTGTATCGCATTGAAGTTCCAGAAGGAACAGATTTAAACAGGTACTTTGAAATCATGAATACACGTGGAGAACAACTTGAACAGCATGATGTTCTAAAAGCGAAATTCATGGAATTGATTGAAGAATCAGAAATTCGCGATGAATTTGCTGAAATATGGGAAGCCTGCAGTGACATGACAGGATATGTTCAGATGAATATGTCCACAGAATTGCGTGAAAAAATTTTTGGCAAGAAAAATTGGGATGAGTATCCAAAATTTGAAAACTATATTAACAGTTTGGCAATTTCGAAAGATAAACAAGAAAAAAAGAATTCTGAAGATTTTTCAGAAAAACTTATGAAGATACTGAATAGCAATCCTGATAATTTTGAGCCAGCTGCCATTTCAAATGAAGAAAAAGTTAGATTTGAATCTCCAATAAACTTTACATATTTTCTGCTTCATGTATTGCGGGTTTACATTGCTTCAAATAATTTAGGAATAGAATTAACTCGTTTGATTGAAGATATAAAATTGCTGGAGGAATACAAAAAACTATTTGAATTAAAGAAAAGTGATAAAAGTTTTTCAATAAACTTTCTTGATTGCATGTTGAAATGCAGATATTTAATGGATTACTACATTATAAAACGTGAATATAAAGAAGAAAATAAAGATGGTGAGTGGAGCTTAAAATGGCTTAATAGAAGTAAAGAAAAAACAGCTTATTATACGGAAGCCTTTGATTCTAAACATAATCTTATGCTTCAAGCTGCAATGCGTGTTTCTTTTACATCTCCAAAAATCATGCATTGGATAACATCTACTTTGCTTTGGCTTTATAGCAATGGAGAAAATTGGACTAACAATGAAAAATTCAAGACCAAATTAAAATCAATAATCTGCCAATCGGTAATCGAAAATTTATTTAATCAAAATGATTATGATAAAATGGGTGTTGCAACACCTCATATAGCCTTTAATTATCTAGATTATCTTTTGTGGGAAGAAAATCAAGATAAATATAAAGATTTTAATTTTGAATATCGAACTTCGGTAGAACATTGGTTTCCTCAAAATCCTTCAGAAGGTACTTTTAAAAAATGGTCTCAGGAAGAAGTTGATAATTTTGGAAACCTTTGCATTATTCAGCGAAATGTTAATTCAAAGTTTTCAAATTTAGAACCTCATTCAAAAAAAGGAACTTTTGAGGAGATGATAAGCAAGGGTAGTTTAAAACTTCGAATTATGGCAGAAAAGACAACTGAAAATGTAGATTGGAAAGATATTTATAAATCTTTTGGCGATGAAATGTTAAATAAGCTTGCCACTGCTTGTGGATTTGAAAGAAAAGAATAGACGAGGAGGCAATTATGGCAAAGCAACCCAACGGCAGATTTTACGAATACGATTTTGAAAATGTCTTTATTCGGTATCTTGAAGACGCAGGCTGGACGTACGAGGCTGGCGCAGACATTGAGCGCACAAGGCTTGACGAAACTTTAATCATCAGCGACTTAAAATCGTTTTTACAAGATTCAAACCCAGACCTTACACAAGAAGACATTGAAAACCTTTGTGCTTCCATGCGGCTCATTGGCGGTCAGACTCAGTTTGAAACGCTGCACAAAGCTTACAACTATTTTGTAGATGGCATGCAGTATACTCCTTCCGAAGGCATTGCCCGAACAATAAACTTCATCAATTTTGAAGAGCCGCAAAAGAACATTTTTAAGGTGGTCAATCAGTTTGCCGTTGAATACGTGAACAACAACGAAAAGAACACCCGCCGCCCGGACATTCTGCTTTATGTTAATGGACTGCCGCTTTGCATTATGGAATTAAAAAATCCTGCCGACGACAAGGCGACCATTCACGATGCCTTTGAGCAGATTACAGTGCGTTACTGGCGGGACATTCCACACCTTTTGCATTATTGCCCGCTGGCTTGCATTAGCGACGGCGTAAAAACACGGCTTGGCACTGTGCGAACGCCTTACGAGCATTTTTATACATGGCGGCGCATTAACGACAGCGAGCCTATTGCCAGTTCTTCTTTAGATGAATTTGAATGCCTTGTTTATGGCGTTTACGAGCCTGCACGCTTTTTGGAAATATTCCGTGATTACATTTATTTTCAGGATAAAGTTTATGACGCAAGCGAAACAGAAATTGTCTGCCGGTATCCTCAGTTTTTTGCCACACGGCTTTTAAAAGAAAGCATAAAAAAATCCGTGGCACAGCACACAGGCAAAGGCGGCACTTATTTTGGAGCTACAGGCTGCGGAAAAACTTACACCATGGCTTTTCTTGCCCGTCAACTTTCGCTGCGCTGCCAGAAAGAACTTGGCTCTCCAACGGTTTTAATGATTGTAGACCGTGACGATTTGCAAAAGCAGGGAATAAAACTTTTTGGAAAGTCAAAGGATTTTTTGAGCCTTGGCGAAGTCAAAACTGTAAAGACACGCAAGGAACTTCGGGACGAATTGAAAATCAGAGAATCAGGCGGATTTTATATCACCACAATTCAAAAGTTCTGCGACAGAAAAGACGACCCCATTGGACTGATCAACGAACGAAGCAACATCATCTGTTTTAGCGACGAAGCCCACAGAACCCAGCTTGAAAACGCAAAGCAAATCAAGTTTACAAAAGATGCCGACCAGAATATGCGTGCCCTTGTTTCAAAGCCATACGCCAAAGTTCTGCGTGAAGCCTTGCCAAACGCCACTTTTGTAGGCTTTACAGGAACGCCAATCGATGAAACTTACCAGACTTTTGGCGACGAAATTGACCGCTACACCATGGACCAGGCTGTAGCCGACGGTCTTACTGTTCCAATAAAATATCACCCTCGCATTGCAAAAGTCCTGGCAGACCAAAAGACCGTTGCCCAGATTGAAGCGTATTACAAAAAATGTGCCCAGGACGGAGCCACGGCAGAAGACATCAAGGCAAGCAAAGAAGCCATGAGTTCCATGGAAATAATCCTTGGAGAACCGGGCAGACTTGCAAAACTTGCCACAGACATTCACGATGACTTTACAAGCCGAATCGAAAAAGACCCGGACCGCATTCAAAAAGCCATGATTGTGTGTGCCAACCGAAAAATTGCCTACAATCTTTTGTGCCAGTTCAAGGAAAAATATCCTGAATGGTTTGTTCCAAAAAAGCACCCCGACGGCATGGAAGTTCCGCCTGAAAAACTTGCTGAACTTGAAGAAAAGCCTTACATCGCCATGGTTGCAAGCGTTGGTTCAAACGATGAAAAGTCCATGTATGACTATCTTGGCGGCGTAAAAAACGACGAGCGAAATGACAAGCTCGATGCGGCTTTTAAGCAGGACCAATCAAACCTGACCATTGTGATTGTTGTTGACATGTGGATTACAGGCTTTAGCGTTGACACCTTAACATACATGTATAACGACAAGCCTCTTCAAAAGCACGGACTTATTCAGACAATCAGCCGAGTAAACAGAAAATATCCGGGGAAAAAATTCGGGCTTATCATCGACTACATCGGAATCCGCGACAACATGCTTGAAGCCATGAAACTTTACGGCGGCGGCAGTGGCAGCAAGGGTCCTTCCGTTGATGACATTGAGCAGGCAACCGAAATTTTCCGTGAAAACCTTGAAGTGTTAAAATCGCTCTTCAAGGGCTTTGATTTGTCTCCTTTTATGGACGCTGCCACCACGGACATTCAGCGATACAAGCTTTTGAATGCGGCAGCCGAATATGTTTATAAATCAGCAGAAGAATTGAATCTTGAAAACAAAGGTACAAAGTCTTCAAAGAAAGTTTCGTTCAAGACATATTTTTTAAAAATCGTACAGCGGCTAAGGGCTGCCTACGATATTTGCCAGCCTTCGGGCGGACTTTCTGACGAAGAATCTGCCCTTGCCCAGAGTTTTATGGCGATTGCAGGTTTTGTGCGCAAAATGAGCGGAACTACGGACCTGGACACCGATTCCATGAACAAGTATGTAGCCAAGATGGTGGAAGAAGCCCTTAAATACAGCAACGTGGAAAACATCTTGCAGAAAGGCGACGAAGTAGAAATCTTAGGGTCAGAGTTTTTGGACAGGCTTGCCAATATTAAAATGCCTGCTACCCGCCTTGAAGTTTTGATGAAGCTCTTACGAAAGAAAATCACTGAATACGGCAAGGTAAACAAAGCGTCTGCAAAAAAATACAAGGATATGCTGGACGAAACGATTGCACAGTATCACGAGCGGCGCAAAAAACTTTCGGCAGAAGAAGCCGGCGACACGCAGGATGTAACGGCAGTCCAGATTATTGCAAATGCCACAATTCAAGCCGAAAACATTTTAAAGGAACTGAACGAAGACAAGGAACGCTTCCGAAAACTCGGTCTTACTTTTGAAGAAATGGCTTTCTACGACATTTTGATTAAAATGCGTGACGAAAAAGACTTTGAATACGGCGAAGACATTTTTGATGCAGATTCAGGTATTATGGTCAACAAGAAAATCCAGAAGCTCGCCAAAAAGATAAAGGAGCTCATCGATTTAAAATCAAGCTTTACGGACTGGCTTAACAACACCAATGTGCGCAATCAGTTAAAGTCAGACATTAAATTCTGCCTCTTTGAAAACGGCTATCCGCCAATCTATTCTCAGGAAGTGTTCAGTCAGGTGATGGAACAGGTGGAAAATTACAAGACATTTGAAGAAGAGTAGAGAAAAAGGATTCCGCGTCCTGAAAGACAACGAAACTGCCAGATACGGCGAATACCGCACGCAGCGACTGTGTTAGAAGTACTGGCAAATCAAAAATGTGCCGCAAAAAGCATTTGTGTTCCTAGATGACGCACAAAAGCATTTGTCATTTAGATGCCAGTACCTGTTTAACTTTTGTGCCAGCAAATGCCCTGCATTTGCTGTATAGGCTGCAATATAGATAACTTTTTGCGCACGAATTGCACGGCAATTCGTGTATAGGTCTTATAGTTATTAATTCAAAAGGCTTTCCGTTTCTGGAAAGCCTTTGGTATTAAATTCATGCGTTTGGAAAAGGATAAAGATCATTGAAAAATGGAACAAGGAAATGTTGCGGCAACTAAAAAAGATATTTTCCTTGCCCAATCCTAAAGTTATGCTACAATAAAATATAACATACATAAGGAGTTAGAGTTGGAAGAAACAAACACCGAAAAGTTTGACCCGGAAATTGTGGAAATCGTTAAGAACATGGTGCTTTTTGACGACGACCTGATGAAGGTTGTGTTCGAGAATAATTTTCCGGCAACGGAACTTGTCCTAAGCATTATTCTTGAACGAGACGATTTAAAGGTAGAATCCGTTACCAGTCAGATGGAACTTCATAGCCCGCAGAATGAAGGGCGTACAATCACTTTAGACATTCTTGCCATTGACAAAAAAGGCAAATATTACGATATTGAAGTTCAGAGGGCAAGCGGCGGCGCAAACACAAGGCGTGCAAGGTTTCATTCAAGCAGCCTGGATGTAAGGATGCTGAAGAAGAATCAGTCCTTTAAGGAACTGAACGATTCCTACACCATATTTATAACCGAAGATGATTACTGGAAAAAGGGCTTGCCATTGTATCACCTTGAGCGTATAGTTAAGGAACTTGGGCAGGATGCAGCCGACGGCAGCCACATAATCTATGTAAACGGCAGTTACAAAGGCGACGACCCCATCGGCAAGCTGATGAGCGACTTCCACGCCAAAAAGTCGTCGGAAATGAATTACAAGCCGTTAGCCGATAGTGTAAAAAACTACAAGGAAGTAGAAGGAGGACAGGGAACTATGTGCAAGGCAGTAGAACTATATGCTGAAAAAAGGGCAAGAAATGAATCTATTATGGCAGCAAGAATTGCCGCAGACCAGAGGGCAACAGATAATGCATTAAAAATGCTGTCAAAAGGGAAGCTTTCACTGGAAGAAATTTCTGAATATACAGGTCTTCCTCTTTCTGTTGTAGAGGCACTGGCAAATCAAAAACGTGCCGCAAAAAGCATTTGTGTTCCTAGATGACGATATCTTCAATAACTTTTTGCGCACGAATTGCACGGCAATTCGTGCATAGGTCTTATAGTTATTAATAAAAAAAGGCTTTCCGTTTCTGGAAAGCCTTTTGAATTAAACTAATACGAGTAAAAAGAATAAGGTCTGTCCGTTTTTCTGTTCGTCGGCTAACTTCTTTATTCTGCTTCAGTTGCTTAATTCTTGCGAAAGTCCTATGACAAATGTTAACATAATAACAAAAGTCATAGGACTTTTGTTGTTATGTAAAGCAGGGCAAAAGGGCTCACGAGTTGGAAGGTGCCTTGCAATGGCTGAAAAATGCAGGGCTTATTTATCAGGTTGAAATGGTTTCTAACGCAGAAGTCCCTTTGTCATTTTATTCTGATGCCACATATTTTAAAGTATATATGGCAGACAGCGGGCTTTTGTGCCGCCGCCTTGGCTTAAGCTATAAAAGTTACATGGAAGAAAATGACAGCCTTAAGACAATTAAAGGTGCAATTACTGAAAATTATGTTTTGTGTCAGCTAAAGGCTGCTGCAAACACTCAGGCAAAAAGCTATAAGCAGTTCTGTAAAAAATATAACGTTGAACGTGGCTTTAAGCTTTCGCTTAAAAATATCGGCATGAATGAAATTGACGGAGTCAAAACCTTTAGTCTGCCTTTATATTTGGCATGGAATATGGAATTTTACTTATGTAGCGATTGATTCAGGAATTTTGAAATATACAATTCCTGAAAATCTTTTATAAATCTAAATCTGTTGACTTGCAGTTCAAACCGCCACAACATATATAGAACATAACGTGCATTTAAACTAATGTGAAAAGACTGCTTTTCTTAAAATTTCGTTTATCCTTGTCTGATATCCTTTTCCCTGAGCTTTCAGTGCTTCAAGGACATCAAGGTCTATCTTTATTGAAATGGCTTTTTTTATAGGTGTAACTTTAAAATATTCCGGATGAGCAGGAGCAAAGCCTTTTAATTCAGAATCTGAAAATTCAGGAATGTCTTCATCAAATGTTACTGGAAGAGCCGCAATTTCTTTAAGTCTTTTATCGGATAATTTTTTTGATGTAGTCATTGTAAACCTCCTGCAATTTTGGTTCTGCTTTTCTTGCTGAAATAATTCTTGTCCTGCCGTTTCTTTCTGTGTGACTTGTTGCAATTACAACTATTCCACGAATACTGCCTATGCTGAAATACCTTTCTTCATCTATGGTTGAATGGGCTGCATCGAATTTTTTAAGAAGGTATTGATCATCAAAAACTTCAAGAATTTCAGAGAATGAAAATCCATGTTTTTGAATATTGATCAGGTCCTTATCAGAATCCCATTCAAATTTTCCATCCTGGCTGATAACAGTCATTAAGGTCTCCCCTTGTCTATTTATAAATAGTGTATGTCAAAAAATATATGAAAGCAAGTATATACTCAAAAATATTAAAATAATAAAAAAGGCTCTCCTTTTTAGGAAAGCCTTTGTTTATAACATGGAAACTAAAGTTTAAAAAAAATGAGAGAATTAATCTAAGGGATTAATTCTCGTAGAGAAAATGACGGTATCGTCATTTTCTCATCTTTCTCTGAAAATGATTCTGCCGCGGTTCAGGTCATAAGGTGAAAGTTCTACCTTTACGCTGTCACCCGGAACAATTCTGATGTAGTGCTTTCTCATTTTTCCGCTAAGGTGACCAAGAATGATATGACCGTTCTTAAGTTCAATACGGAACATTGTATTTGGCAATGCTTCTTTTACTATGCCTTCAACTTCGATAGCTTCATCTTTGTTAGCCACAATTCCTCCAAAATATTTGCCTTTTATAGAAAATATATTTATACTATTATGAACAAAACAAAAAAGGCTGTCAACTGAAAAACTACCGGATAGCCATTATGCGACATGGGAGAATATATGAAAAAAGATTTCTTGGATAAACAAAAGAAGAAGCTTACTGCAGAACGCAACGAGCTTGTTGATTCGCTTCTTGGCCGCAATGATCAGTTTGAAAAACTTGGCGGTGCAACAGAAAGCGGAGACGATGTAGACATTGCATCAGATACAATAGACAGGACCCTTCTTAATTCACTTGGTGAAGCTGACCAGTTCCGCCTTAAATTAATTGATTCTGCCTTAGACAGAATCGTGCAGGGAACATACGGCACCTGCCTTGAATGCGGAGAACAGATTGCCGAAGCAAGGCTTGAAGCAATTCCATACGCTCCTTTCTGCGTAAACTGCCAGGCAAAGTATGAACGCAACCGCTAGAAAATTTCCGGCATTATAAAAATTGCCGGATTATATCTTTTGAAATTTTAAGCCGTCTTCATAGAATGCAAGTTCTGTGTAGCCGGCTTTTTTTATGTATTCCACGGCTTCCGTAAACCAGCTGTCAATTCCATCTGCATCATGGGCATCAGAATCTATCGTAACAGGCACATTGTTTTCTTTAAGCAAAGAAAGAAGATATGGAGACGGATATGGTCTTGAAGCACTGTATCTGTAGATTGCTCCTGTGTTGACTTCTGCAACTACGCCTGCTTTTTTTATTTCCTTTGCCAGGACTTTAAGTTCCTTTTTATACCATAGGTCGTCTTCGTTAAAAAGTTTTGATTTTATATTCTGCTTCTGGATTAAGTCGCAGTGACCAAGAAAAGTAAAATTGCCGTCGTGCAAAAGTTTGCGTTCACAGTAAAAATATTCCTGCACGGCTTTTTTTATGGAACCGCCGAAAAACTTTTTTATGCCTTCCTTTACGGAATATTCACTGCCGTCCGCTTCAAAATATCCGCCTTTGCCCGGAACAAAATGCACAGAGCCGATTAAATAATCAGGATTAAATTCTTTATAAGCGTTAAAGTCCGGTATTGAAATGCCGTCAATATAGTCTGCTTCAAAGCCCGTGTAGATTTTTATCTTGCCTGCATATTTTTCTTTAAGCCTTTTTGTTTCATTTATGTATGCTGAATACTGTTTCGGCTTTATGTGCCATTCAGAGCTGAAAGGAAATATGGCATGGCTTGAAAAGCCAAGAATGGAAATTTCTTTTTTTATTGCTGCAATAACCATTTCTTCTGCCGTGTTTTTTGCGTCGCAGAATTCTGTGTGGGTGTGAAAATTTGTTTTTATCATATTGAAGTTTTCCAGTTGTTTACTATGTTTGTAAATGTAATCAGGTCAATTTCATAGTTTATTCTTGCAGACTCAAGGGCTGTAAGGTTTCTTGCTTTTGCGGCGTCATTCATTTTTCTGCCTAAATCTGCAAAACGGGTTGCACTTACGGAAGCACTGCTGCCTTTCATGGTATGGGTGTAAAGTTCAATTTTGTCATAGTTCAGCGGAGATTTTTTAAGTTCTTCCTTAAGGCATTTCATAAGTTCCTTTGACTGCGTTAAATATTCGTCCATAAGGGAAATTGCAAATTCTGCGTTGTGGTCTGTTGTGTCCATAAAGTCTTCTATGTTCCACATTTCCGAAGATTTATTTTCTATATATGTAAGGGAAATTATGTCTTTTGCATTTGGCACTGTAAGGACGGAATTCCATTTATCAAGGATTTCACGGATTGTAGCGCGCTTAAACGGCTTTACGATTATGTCGTTGATTCCGATTTTTTTATAGGTTACAAAATCATCCGGGTCGTTGTTTGCCGTACATGCAACAATAATTCCTTTGTAGCCTTTGTTTCTTAGTTCTATGGTTGCGTCGATTCCGCTTTTTATAGGCATGAAGATGTCCATGAAAATCAAATCGATTTCAGGGTGAAGTTCAATCTGGTTTACGGCCACCTGTCCGTTTTCTGCAAGGTAAACCGTTGCACCGAATTTATTCAGGAATGTTGCAAGAAGTTTCTGGTTTATTGGCGTGTCTTCTGCAACAAGGATATTCATGCCGCTTGCAACCTGCTCATCAAGGATGGAAGTAATTTTCTGTGTGCTTGACGGATCAATGAATTCCGCTACAGAATCTGTCTTTTTCTGTTTCTGATCAAATGCTTCTTCCAGAATGTCTTCCAGTGCCTTCTGCTTGATTGGCTTGTAAATGTAGCCGTTATACCAGTCAAGCATTTTCATTTTTGCATCCTGCCTGAGCTGTCCTTCCGGAACCATTAAGAACATTTTTATTTTTTCTGTATCCGGTAAAGAGCGGATTTCACATGCAAGACGCCAGCCGTCTACGGGAGACATAAGTAAGTCTGCAAATATTATTGTAAATGGCTTATTTTTCTGCTGTGCTTCTTTTACTTTCTGTATTGCAGTGTTTCCATTGCTGCAAAGTGTAATGTCGCTAAAGCCGTAAAATTCAAGTTTTGATTTTAAGGATTTTAAAGCAAGTGTATTGTCGTCTACTACAAGGACACGGGTATTTTCAGGAACAGTGATTTTTTTTGTGTTGTGTTTTTCTTCTTCTGAACATTCAAGGGGAATGGCAAACCAGAAATTAGAACCGCCTTTAGGGTTTTCTATAATGCCTATTTTGCCTTTCATTACCTGCACAAGGTTTTTTGAAATTGAAAGGCCAAGGCCTGTGCCTGCACTTTTTTTTGTTGAACTTCCGTCAACCTGATAAAAGTCCGTAAATATCAGGCGGCGCTTGTCTTCTGGCACACCGATTCCGCTGTCTATGATTTCAAAAAGAAGGTATTTCCCCTTTAAAGAAGCGCGGATATAGATGTAGCCTTTTTCTGTAAATTTAGCTGCATTTTTTACAAGGTTTAAAATAATCTGCTGAATGCGGATGGGGTCTCCAAGCAGGTTTTGCGGCAGGTGATAGTCAATGTCTGTAAGGACTTCTATGCCTCTGTTAAAGGATTCTACTGTAATTAAATCTACAACGCGTTCCGTCAGTTCAATGGCATCGTAAGGGCGTTTTTCTAGTTTAAAGTTGTCTGAAGAAATTTTTGTAAAGTCTAAGACATCGTTGGCAAGTCCAAGCAGGGCATTTACGCTGAATTCAATCTGGTGAATGAATTCTGTCTGTTCTTTATTTAAAGGTGTGTCTTCCAGAAGTTCCAGCGTGCTGATTATGGTCTGCAAAGGGGTGCGGACTTCGTGCATGGTGCTGGCAATAAATCTGCTTCCGACTTCTACTGAGGGCTTTGCCATTTCTGCTTACCTGCGTGAATGTATGATTTCCAGTGCCTTGTTTACAATGGTTCCCGGTTTCTGCGGTTTAACAAGGTAACATTTTGCGCCAAGGGAAAGTGCGTTTACAACAACGTCTTTTGAAGATGCCTTGGAATAGATTAAAATAGGCGTCTGGTAGTTTCTCTGCATTAAGGTTTTTAAAATGCTGATGCCGTCCATGTCCGGCAGGTAAAGGTCAAGAACTAAAACGTCAAAATCTGCCTCTTCTGATACGGCTTTCATGAATGATGTTCCGTTTTCAAAAAGCGTTGCTTCTCCGCTTGCAGAAGTAAAGGCATTTTCAAGAAGCTTACGGACAACAACGTCGTCGTCTACAAGGGCAACTTTTATCATGGTGCCTGTGTTTTTGTCTCCCGTGCTTCTGTCGTCCATAAAGCCAAGGCCTGCTTCTTCTGCAGGTCTGTCGGAATTAAGAATCTTGTCGTAGATAAATTCTTTTGAATCATAATTTAAGCTTGAATCATCGTTCATAAGGGAAGAAATTACATACTGAAGATTCTGTGAAACAACCATTCCGCTGTATTCAGGATGACCGCCGATTAATTCCGTTACAAATTTATCAAGGGAAAGAACCTTTATGTATTTATTTGGAATTCTTCCGCCTGCAGATACGTTGTTTAACAGAAGTTCAAGGTTTGCTCCGTCTACAAAAGTAAGCTGCAGGTTTGTAAGCATAAGGATGACTTTAGGAATGTTGATTTTGTATTTATCAATGATTTCTGAAAGTTTATATTTTAATAGCAGAAGCTTTTCGCGGTTTAAGCCCTGTGCAACTTCCACAAAGATAATGCTGCCGTTTAAGTGAATGTCAAGAATGCATGGTGTTGTATCCATGGAAAGCGGCATTTTTAAAATACGTCCCATTGATTCAAAAAAGACGTCAAATTTAATTGGTTTTGTAAAATATTTAACTACGCCGAATTCAACAAGGTTTGCAATTTTGCTGCGGTCAATTACAGGACCAGTCATGATAATCGGAATTTTTTTTGCGTTAGGATCAACGTGTTTTTTATTGAGCAGGTTTGTAAGTTCTTCCTTTATTTCATCTTCAACTTCAATGATTATTAAGTCAGGTAGAAGGGAAAGCATTTTTGAATAGGCTTCCCTGCTGTTTACGCATTCAAGGTCTACCTGTTCTGTTGCAACTTTGTCTCTAAGAAAATCCTGAAATAATTTTGAGCCGTCAATAAGAAGTACCGATTTCATAATTTTAATTTTATCTGTTTAATAGTATAATTTCAACAATAAAACCATTTTGGAGGATTTTATGAAAAAAGCCATTGTTTTTTTAGCACCAGGTTTTGAAGAAATTGAAGCCCTTACTCCTGTAGACTATTTGCGCCGTGCAGGTGTTGAAGTTACTACCCTTGCAACGGGAACAGCACAAAGAAATGTTGAAGGTTCAAAAAAGATTACTGTAGTTGCAGACATGAGCCTTGAAACTTATGTTTCTTCCAGTGATGAACTTCCGGATGCAGTAATTGTTCCCGGTGGAATTCCTGGTTCCTATAATGTTGCAAAAAGTGTTCAGGCACTTTCTTTAATAGAAAAGATGTATGAAGAAAAAAAACTTATCTGTGCCATTTGTGCAGCACCTGCAGTTGTCCTTGGAAAGACAAAGGTTCTGGAAGGCAAAGAATGGACATGCTACCCTGACATGCAGAAAGAAGCAGAAAAATATGTTTCGGCCCATGTGGAAAATGCAAGGTTTGTTCATTGCCAGAATGTAATTACTGCCCGTGGTGCAGGAACTGCAGAAGAATTTGCCATGGAAATTGTAAAAACTTTATGCGGTGAAGAAACAAAAGAAAGACTTAAGAAAGCTACAATTCAGCGTTAGATTATTTTGATTTAGCTTCCGGATTTCCAAGAATGAATGAACAGCCGTTGCAGAATGCAAGAAATTCTGTGCGGCTGTTTAAGCCAAGGTAGTGGTAAAGTTCAATCATCTGGGCCTTTACGGAACTTTCAGAAATATCATAAAGGGCAGCAATACTGCTGTATTTTTTCCCATTTAAAACGTGTTCAAGAAATTCAATGTCCCGTTTTGTAAACTTATTTTCATCCAGGATTTTTTCGGTTTTTGCAGAATAGATTTGTTCAACTTTCGGAATTATAATCAGCCGTGTTAAATAAACGATGAAAATGGCTCCAAGAATATTCATTACGGAAATTAACAGTTCAATTTTGCCTTCGTGGAAAAGCTGGAATAAAATTGAAACCATCGGCAGAACAAAAAGACATGCGATTTTTATATTTTTGTGTTTATTTAAAATGCCTGCTGCACTTAAAAATACAAAAGATGCAGAAATGCAGATTGCGCCAAGAACGTTTCCGCCGTCAATAAAATTTCCGCATCCGTAAATATATAAAAGCAGGGCATAGGCTTTAAATGCCAGGGGATTAAAAAACAGATAAAAAAAGAAATTTACCGCAAGGAAATTAATTCCTATGCGGACTATTTTTTTTAAGGTATCTGCATTTGAATCTGCCTTATATTGAATAAGGCAGGCAACCAGGCATAAAAGCGTAAATGCAAAACCAATGGCTGAAGCTTTTTTCCAGACTTTCCGGTCAATTTTTGCCATAAAAAATTATTTTACGTCTCTGGATTCAACCATTATTTTTGTGATTTCACCGATATACATTGTGTGGAAGTCGTCTTTGCGGTAATTCTGCTTGCAGAGTTTTTCTTCTACAAAACAATTTGGATCGAATTCCTGTGCATAAAGTTTGTTGCAGAATATTACGATTCTTGCTTGCTTAATCCATGGCGTGCCGTTCATGTATTCAACATCAAGCTTTGTTTTCTGGAATTTGTCTTCGTCTCTTCCTGAATGGCTGCCGCAGTAGTCAAGGGCAGTTTTATATTTCTGCGGAAGCACGCTTAAAGAAAAAGTGTCTGTTGAATCAATGATTTCCTTTGTGTAGCGTGTAGGCCTTAAGTAAATTGTTGCAACGTTTTTATTCCATAAAACACCGATTCCGCCCCAGCTGGCAGTCATTGTATTTGGGCGGCCTGTAATGATATTTCCTTCTTCGTCAATTTTTTTTGTGCATGCGCTTACGAGCATCCAGTCTTTGCCGATCATTTTGAAGGCATTGTCTGTAAGTAATTCTGGTTTAATTGTCTTTAACATGGCAGGAATTATATAGGAATTGAAGGGAATAAAAAAGACCTTCTGCCTATTAGGCACTCGCTCCGCTAACGGGTTCAGAAAAAATAATTTATGTGCTTTTGTTTAGTTTAATGTGTGTGTAGATTTTTTTTAATTTATATGGAGATGACGGGACTTGAACCCGTCCCTCTAGTCGTCGCCATCCGTGGCTCCTCCTGACGGGCGGCTTCATTCGCTGACGGCAACATCCTTGTTGCCTTTTCCTCCCGCCTGGTCGGCGCTCATTCCGCTAACGGGTTCAGATTGGAAAACCTAAGTGCTTTTGTTTATTTAAGCATTTGTAGATTTAGTTTACTTTTTATGGAGATGACGGGACTTGAACCCGTTACCTCTAGCATGCCATGCTAGCGCTCTAGCCAGGTGAGCTACACCCCCGAAGTAATGAAAATATATCAGTGAAAATAAAAAAAATCAATGGAAAAACATTGGATAATGAAAATAAAAAGGGCAAAAAAAGGATCGCTCTAAGGAGGAAACAAGCGATCCATTTAAAAAAAACTTTAATTTATAGCTGCTGAAAATAAAATACAGCAAATTATAATTGTAGTCAATACTTTTTCAGTGAAAAGTTGTGAAATCTTTTGCAAATAATGCAGAATTTCGCAGATACCAACAAAAATTTAAGAATTTTTGCATAATTTTACATATTCTTTACAAAAGTTACAAAAAGAGTGCTTTTATACAAAATATTATTGCTGTTTTACTATAAAAAAAACTGTATTTATTGTAGAATACGGCCCTATGAAAAAAGAGCTTTTATCGGTATTTTTGATTTTAAATTTTGCAGCAAGCACAGCAATTTTTGCCTCTCCAGTAAAGTCCATAAAATTTGAAGGGCTGAAAAAAACAAAGGATTTTGTTCTTCAGAAAGATGTAGAAAAATTCATTGGTAAAGAAGCTGACGAAGAAACACTTCACGAAATAGAAACAGTTTTGCAGAAAGAAGGATTTCTAACTGACATTCAGCTAAGCCAGAATGAAAGCGCAGATGGCGTTGAAATTACTGCAAGCGTAAAGGAAAAAATTACGTTTATTCCGCTGCCGATTTTTTCAGTTTCAGACGGAAAGGCAATGGGCGGACTTTTTATTCTTGACACCAATGCCTTTGGACTGAAACATAATTTTGTCATCGGCGGATATGCTTCTTCTTCGGAATACAGCGGGATTTTAATGTACGGGCGTCCGCCTCATGATTATTTTCCTGGCATTACTTTTTTTGCTTCAGCTGGAAAGAGAAATCTGGAATTTGTAGATACAGATGATGAAGACTGCATAGATTTTGATATGAAGTCTGGCAGTGCCGGTTTGGCTTTAACGGAAGAGTTTAACGATTATGTTTCCCTGTCACTTGCCGGCAGTTTCAGGTATGCAGATAATGAAATAAAAGAATCGGGTCTCATAGACAGCAAGTATTATTTTAATTTAAATCCTTCTGCAAAAATTTCAGCTACAGACTGGAACGGCGTATTTATGTCTGCCAAAATCCTGGAATTTTCATTTGAAGAATCATTTTATACAAACGGAGAAAAATGGCATGCCTTTAATCCGCGGATTATTTTTCAGCAGCCTTTGTTTTCTGATGATTTAAGGTTCATATTTAACGGAAATGCCATTCATGGAAAACATCTGCCTTATTCTGCTTATGAAGGAAATGAAAAGCTGGGCGTTTCAATTTTTAATTCTGATTTTGCAACCTCCAGCGGCATGGGAATGTCTGCCGGCCTGGAATATGCAGCATTTAAAACAAAAATCGGATTATTTTCTTTGTATGGAACATATCAGCTTGCAAGGGTTGAAGATTTTGATGATGAATATAAAGTCAACCAGGGAGCAGGCGGCGGCGTTACAATGTATCTGAAACAGGTAGCAATTCCTGCCATGAATATGGGTGTTTATTACAATGCCACTAAAAAAGAATTCCGCAGCTGTTTTTCTATAGGGTTGTCATTCTGAGTGCTTTCAGAATCTGTTTAAGCTTACAATAGGAAAAGGCATCTGGTTGCATTTTGGCAACCGGATGCCTTTTTTATAAGTGAATATTTTGTAAAAAGTTAAGTTGCAAATAGTTCAGACAGAATCGTTTAAAAAAAGTAGAGGCTCCAGATGTTGTCCGGAGCCTCTATCGTCCGGTTTCCCGAACTAAAGGAGAGAGTTTTATCAGCTTTATAAGCTGTCTTTAATATAGTTCTAAAAACTTTTTCTGTCAATAGTTTTTAAAACATTTTTTAATTTTTTTTAAGCAGCAATAATTTTAATTTTCTGCTCTTTCTGTTCTTCTTTTCTGGCAATTACAACGGAAAGAACGCCGTTTTTAAAGTTTGCCTTAATGTTGTTAGTGTCAATGTCTTTCGGTAAAGTAAATGTCCTGCGGAATTTTGCACAAGACGGAGTCCTTTCGCGGATAAGCCATGTTTCTTTTTCAGTGCCTTTTTCTTCTGCTTTATTTTCAGCATTTTCAATTGTAAGGACATCGTTCTTCATTGTAATTTCCACATCGTTTTCTGTCATTCCTGGAAGATCCATTAAAAGAACATAGCAGTCCTTTTTCTGCAATACGTCAACTTTTGGTGCTGAATAAGTGCTGCGTGATGCAGGATAAGCAAATCCGTCGTTTCCAAAAAGTGAATCTAAAAGTGAAAGTTCATTCATAATATTAACCTCCCGGGTTATAAATTTAATTTGTAATTTTGATTAAGGTTTAACGCCTTACATTAAAACATGAGCATATAGTATGCCAAATTGAAAATAATTATAAAATTCTTTTGAAACAGTGTTTTAGAATGTACTTTTAGGGGTATGTTTAAGAAGTTCTATTCCAGTATAAATTACGCTGTGTCAATTTGAACCATCGTTAAAAAAATCCTATTAAATTCCGGGACAAAAATATACAGGGCAATTTAGGTGAATCAAGATTGTAATATTATTTATTGAACATAAAAGCCGTAGGCAGGTTCAGAAATGAAAAATAGAGAAAGTTAAGTCATACATCGGCTCCTAAAAAACATTTACTTTCGACGAGGTTCTGCCGTAAGTCGTCTGCTTTATATAGGTACTATTAATTGTAATAATTTGGCTTGATAAATGAAAATCAATAAATGTTGTATTTCCAACAAAACAAATTTTCCTGCCTTTTCAAATCAAAATGTTTTTTATTTCTATATTAAGTGTTTTTAAATAGTTTTGTTGACGATAGAAAAAAATACATGTATAATTTTTAGTCACATATATATATGGAGGACATTAATGGCTAAGACCAAATATGTTTATTACTTTGGTGACGGTGATGCAGAAGGCGACGAGTCAATGCGTCTCATCCTCGGTGGAAAAGGTGCTAACCTTGCTCAGATGGCAAAGAAACCTTTGAGCCTTCCAGTTCCATCAGGATTCACAATTTCTATCGACGTATGTCAGGAATACTACAAGCTTGGAAGAAAGTATCCTGCATCTCTTGCAGCAGAAGTTCAGAAGAATCTTACTAAGCTCGAAAAGTCAATGGGCAAGAAGCTCGGAGATGAAAAGGACCCTCTCCTTGTTTCAGTTCGCTATGGTGCCGCTGAATCTATGCCAGGTATGATGGATACAATCCTTAACCTTGGTCTTAACGATAAGTCAGTTATCGGTCTTGCAAACAAGACAAACCACGCACGTTTTGCATGGGACGCATACCGCCGCTTTATCCAGATGTTCGGTAACGTTGCTATGGGCGTAGAACATGATAAGTTTGAAGAAATCATTGCAGAAGTAAAGTCTCATCGTGGAATTAAAGAAGATACAGAACTTACTACAGAAGAACTCCAGGAAATCGTTGCTAAATACAAGACAATGTATAAGGCAGAAAAGGGTTCAGACTTCCCACAGGATCCACAGGAACAGATGTGGGGTGCTATCGGTGCAGTTTTCGGTTCATGGATGAATGACCGTGCTATTGTTTACCGCAAGCTCAACAACATTGATGAAAACAAGATTAAGGGAACAGCTGTTACTGTTATGGCTATGGTATTCGGTAACATGGGTGAAACATCAGGAACTGGTGTTGCATTTTCACGCGACCCTTCAACAGGTGAAAATAAGTTCATGGCAGAATACCTTATCAACGCTCAGGGTGAAGACGTTGTTGCAGGTATCCGCACACCAATGGATATTTCTGCTCTTGAACAGCAGCAGCCAAAAATCTTTGCAGAAATTACAAAGATTCGTAACCGCCTTGAAAAGCACTACCGCGATATGCAGGATATGGAATTTACTGTTCAGGAAGGCAAGCTTTACATGCTTCAGTGCCGCAACGGTAAGCGCACAGGTCCGGCAGCAGTTAAGATGGCTGTAGACATGGTAGAAGAAAAGATGATTACAAAGGAAGAAGCACTTCTTCGTGTTAAACCAGATCAGCTTGATCAGCTTCTCCATCCACAGTTCGACAAGAGCGCAATCAAGAATGCAAAGCCATTGGCATCAGCACTTAACGCATCTCCAGGTGCAGGTTGTGGTGCTATTGTATTCACAGCAGATGAAGCTGTTAAAGAAAACAAGGTCGGCAAGAAGGTAATGCTCGTTCGCAAAGAAACATCTCCAGATGACATTGCAGGTATGTATGTTGCTGAAGGTATCCTTACTTCAACTGGTGGACGCACATCACACGCAGCTGTTGTTGCCCGCGGTATGGGTACACCATGTGTTTGTGGTTGTTCAGATGTTGTATTCCTTGATTCAGATACAGTTAAGATTGGCGACAAGACATTCAAGAGAGGAGACGTTATCTCTATTGATGGTTCAACAGGTAAAGTTTATGGTGAAGCAATTCCTGTAACACCAGCAGCAGTATCCGGCGACCTTGAAACATTCCTTTCATGGGCTGATGAAGTTCGTGCTAAGTCTGTTCGCAAAGTTAACGGTCACACAGTAAAGGGATTCGAAGTTAAGGCTAACGCAGAACAGAACGAAGCTCCACAGGCATTCCGCTTTGGTGCAGCCGGTATCGGTCTTTGCCGTACAGAACACATGTTCTTTGAAGAACCAAAACTTACTTCATTCCAGAAGATGATTATTTCTGAAACAACTGAAGATAGAAAAGAAAACCTTAAGGCTATTCTTCCACTTCAGGAAAAAGACTTCTACGGAATCATTAAGACTATGGATGGCCGCGATGTAACAATCCGTCTTCTTGACCCTCCTCTTAACGAATTTGTTCAGGCTGAAACACCAGAACTTGCAGAAGCACTTGCAAAGAAACTTGGCGTATCAGTTGAAGTAATCAGCAAGAAGTATGCTGAACTTAACGAACACAACCCAATGCTCGGACACCGTGGCTGTCGTCTTGCAATTACATATCCTGAAATCTATGAAACACAGGTTGAAGCTATTGCACGTGCAACAGCTAAGGCTGACAAAGAAGGCCTTAAGCACGACGTTCGCATCATGATTCCTAACGTTACAACATTTGCTGAACTTAAGCAGATTCGTGCTCAGGCAGAAGCTGTAATTGCTAAGGTAAATGAAGAACTTGGAACAAAACTCAAGTTCCAGATTGGTTCTATGATCGAATTCCCACGTGCAGCTGCAACAGCAAACCAGATTGCAGAATATGCAGACTTCTTCTCATTCGGAACAAACGACCTTACACAGACAACATTCGGTTTCAGCCGCGATGACTACTCTAAGTTCATTGATTCTTACCTTGACCAGAAAGTTCTCCTCCAGGATCCATTCAAGACATTGGATGCAGACGGTGTTGGAGTTATGATTGGTCTTGCAGAAGAAAAGGGACGTGCAGTTAAGGCTGACCTTCACCTTGGTATCTGTGGTGAACACGGTGGTGATCCAGATTCAATCAAGCTTTGCTATGCTCTTGGTCTTAACTATGTTTCATGTTCTCCATTCCGCGTACCAGCAGCTCGCCTTGCAGGTGCACAGGCAGTAATTGAAGCAGCAAAAGCAGCTAAGGCAGCAAAGGCTCCAGCTAAAAAGGCTCCTGCAAAAGCAGCAGCAAAGAAAGCTCCAGCTAAGAAAGTAGCAGAAAAGAAGACAGCAGCTAAAAAAGCTCCTGCAAAGAAAGCTACAGCAAAAAAAGCTCCAGCTAAGAAAACATCAAAGAAATAAGTTTTAAAAACTGATTCCTAGATTTTCTTGAACCCCTTTCAGTAGAAATACCGGAAGGGGTTTATTTTTTATTAAGAACTTTTGTAAGCAAGACTGAATGTTCAGCAAGTTTATGTTTTTCAATTATTTTCCAGTCTTCAGACAAAGGTTTAACGAAAGTTCTGGCTTCAGGAAAGTTAAAATTAAAAACCGTTTCGTATATTTTTCCGGTTATTAAATTTTTCTCCAGTGCATAGTCAAGAAGTTTTGCGCCGCCGATTATATAAATCTTTTTATTGCTGAAATCCTGTACATGTTTTTGTTCACAATAAAAAAAACTCAAGGCTGATTCAACTGATGGAAAAAAATTAAAATTGTTCTGCTGAATTTTATTTAATGAACCCCCGTCACTACAATTTTTATCAATTACAATATTTATTCTTTTGGGCAGCGGTTTAGAAAATGTCCTGTAAGTATTAAAACCCATGATTACAATCTGGCCAGAAGTCATGCTTTTGAAATTTTCCATATCGGCTCTGGCATCTTCTGTAAGCAATGAAATATTTTTCCATGGAAGGCTTCCGTCAGAAAGAGAAAATTCACCATTTAAGCCGTGTGCAAAAATTGCATTAACTTCAGTCATAAAAATAGAATAGTAAAAAGTCAGCAAAAATACTATGATTGAACCGGTGGGAAAATGAAAAAATCAATTTTAAAATTCTGCGGGATTTTTATTTTTGCAGTGAATTTAATTTCGTGCGGACAGAAAACTCCGGAAATGACTTTAGAAGAAATAGAAGATTACCGCTCTCATGCAGGGGAACATCTTCTGGAGCGGACTAAATACAAGCCTTACACTGGTCAAAGTTTTGCAGCAGGAAAAGAAGGCGGTGTATGGAATGATGCAATTCTTTCTGATCCAAAAACCTTTAATCATTTAATTGCAGAACGTGACGGTTCTTCTTCTGCCTTGATTGAACAGACGCTGGAATTTCTAGTTGACTATGATCCGATTAAGAAAGAATGGATTCCTAAAGGTGCATTTTTTGAAATTGAAACTGATGAAGAAAAAGGAACTTTAACTGTTCACTACACCTTGCGAGAAAATCTTGTCTGGTCATGGTATGGAAAAAAAGAAACCGTTCCTGTTACAAGTGATGATGTTGTTTACTGGTATAACGAAATTGAAGGTGATGAAGTTTTTCAAAGTTCCGGTTATGGCGGACAATTCCTAGAACTTGAAAACGGAGAACAGGGTCACATTGAATGTGTAAAAGTTGACGACAAAAGATTTGATTTTATTTTTCCGCGGATAGTCGCAGAGCCTTTGCTTACAACTAACTGTTCCATAAAGCCTTCATTTATTTTTAAAAAAGCAAAGGAAGAAAAAGGTGCAGATGGCGTAAAGGATTTATTTAATGCTTCGGAAGACCCTGCTGAAGTTCCTTCCTGCGGAAAATGGCACTTTGCAGAATATAAACCAGCCCAGAGAATTGTGTACAAAAAAAATCCCTATTACTGGGAAAAAGATTCTGAAGGAAATTCCCTGCCATACTACGATACTTTAATATGCCAGATTGTGGGGGATGCCAATACTTCCTATCTTTTGTTTAAGCAGGGAAATCTTGAAAGCTATGGCCCGCGGCCGGAGGAAATTGATGAAGTTGTAAATTCCCAGAAGAATTCTTATACAGTTTACAGGGCAGACGGTTCTTTTAGTGCACCGTTTTTAAGTTTTAATCAGAATCCAAAAAACAAAGACTGCCAGTATTATAAATGGTTTTGCAAAAAGGAATTCCGTCAGGCTATGAGCTGCCTTTTAAATCGCGAAAGAATAATTCAGCAGACTTACAGGGGACTTGCAGATCCGTGCTATTCATTCTTTGCTAAACCCAATGCTTTTTATGATGATAAAATCAGCCTTAAATACCGCTACAATGTGGAACAGGCAAAAAAACTTCTGGCTTCTATTGGCATTAAACAGGATGCAAAAGGAATAATGCGTGACTGGGAAAATGTTCCTGTTGAATTTGATCTTACGATTAATGCTTCCAGCAGCACGACAAGTGATATTGCCCAGATTATAACGGATGAATGTTCTTTAGCAGGCATTAAGATTAATGTTCGCCAGACAGATTTTCAGAAAATCGTAGAAATGCTTACTTCAACTTATGACTGGCAGTCTATAATAATAGGATTGTCCGGTGGCAGTATTTTTCCGTCACAGGGAAGCAATGTGTGGGTTAGCTATGGAAACCTGCACTTGTGGTATCCCTTGCAGCAGAAACCGGCAACAGAATGGGAAGCAAGAATTGACTGGCTTTACAACAATGGAAGTTACACAATTGATAAAGTTCAGGCAAAAAAATACTGGGACGAATATCAGGAAATTTATCTTGAACAATGCCCGGTAATTTATCTTGTAAGCCCAAGAAGTTTTTTTGCAATTCAAAATAAATGGAATCAGGAAAACTTATATTATGACAACATGTATGGTGCAAGAACTGAATATGTTTTTGCAGACTAGGCAGGGGGACTGATGAATATTTTTAATAAAATAAAATCCACTGTAGTTTATCCGTGGACATTGTTCAGGAAAAAAGTTCCGCTGCTTTCTTTTATTGTAAGCCGCATTGTTACAATGGTTGTGCTTTTGTATTTGCTTGGCTTTGCACTTTTTGGCCTTATGGAACTTGCACCAGGAGACATAGTTGACCAGATGATGAGCCAGCAGATTATGACGGAAATGTCAGCAGGCAAAAGTAAACAGTCAGTTCAGGATGGGAAATTTTCAGAAGAGCAGGAACAAAAACTCAGGGAAGAATTTGGAATAGATAAACCTTTTTATGTCCAGTATGGAGCATGGCTAAAAAGAGTCATAATTCATCACGACTTAGGCACAAGTTTAATTTCCCGTGCACCTGTAAGTTTTTTAATTTTTTCAAGAATATGGAATTCCGTTCTGTTAAATTTAATTTCCCTTGTTTTTATTACGGCTTTTTCTTTTTTGCTTGGAGTATATTTTTCTTCCAAAGCTGGCACAAGGGTTGATATAGCGGCAACTTTTTTTGCATTGTTTTTTCACGCTTTTCCTGGAATCCTGCTTTTGATTCTGCTTCAGCTTTTTGCTTCCATTTCAGGACTTTTCCCTGTTACGGCATATCCTTCTTTTCCTTTCAGTGAATCGCCTTTAAAATTTTCTTTCAGTTATGTTCATCATATTTTTCTTCCTTTGCTTGCAAGTTTTTTAGGGGGAATCGGCGGGACCATGAGGATGATTCGTTCCACAATGTTAGACCAGATGGGTATGCCCTATATCATGGCTTTGCGTGCAAGGGGAATAAGTGAACGCCGTGTTTATTTGAATCATGCCTTTAAAAATACATTGAATCCATACATTACAGGAAGTGCAAATCTTCTTGCGGGACTTTTCAGCGGCAGCCTTATTCTGGAAATTATTTTTGCATACCCTGGAATCGGACGCCTTATGTATGAAGCCGTTACCCAGCAGGATGTAAATCTTGTCCTTGCCAACAGCATGTTTGTTTCCTTTCTTGTTCTAGCCGGCATGGTAATTTCTGATATTCTTCTTGCTGTTGTAGATCCAAGAATCAGATATGGAAGTCAGTAAAGAGACGGAGGAAAGAATAAACAAAATGAAAAAATTTCTGCAATATATTAAAAGCCGGCCTCTTGCCTTTGCATCGCTGATTTTTATCGGCGTCATTTATCTGATAATGATTTTTGCTGAATTTATTGCACCTTATCCTGCAACAAAATCTTTTCCTGAAAATACATTTCATCCTGCAAATTTGCAGCTGTCTGTTAAAGGCATTAAAGTGCGGGAATATCGTGTTCTGGAACCTTCAACATGGCAATATGCCAGAGTAAAAGGAATTGAACATAACGTCCGGTTGTTTGCCAGAGGCAGTGAATATAAACTTCTGGGCTTTATAAAGACTAAGGTCCATTTGTTTGGCGTTAAGGATAGTGAATACCCGGTTTATTTATTTGGTGCAGATAATCTTGGACGTGATTTATTCAGCCGAATTGTTTATGGCAGCAGGATTTCCTTAACCATTGGCTTCATAGCAAGTGCGGTTTCACTTCTGCTTGCCATAATTTTTGGCGGCCTTGCAGGATTTTTTGGCGGAAAAACTGACTGGCTTATAATGCGTTTCAGTGAATTTTTCATGCTTATTCCCGGGCTTTATTTGATTTTGTTTTTGCGTTCCCTGCTTAATTCAAAAATGGACAGCGGAACTTCTTACATGATAATTACGGTTCTTTTGTCTCTTGTTGGCTGGCCTGGAAGTGCAAGAACCTTGCGCGGAATGGTTCATTCAATAAAAAGGGAAGAATTTGTCCAGAATGCAGTTTTAGAAGGAATGCCGTCTCTGGTAATTATTTTTCATCATATAATTCCGCAGATTACAAGCCTGCTGATTGTAAGCACAACACTGGCTGTTCCTGGTTTTATTATGAGTGAAACAACATTGTCTTATCTTGGTTTAGGAATTGCAGATCCTGCCGTAAGCTGGGGAAGTTTAATTAACCGTGACATTTCAACATTGAATAATCTTCAGAATTTTCCATGGCTCTTGATTCCTGTATGGCTTTTACTTTTAGTTACACTTGCATTTAATTTTTTTGGTGATGCCTTAAGGGATTATTTTGATCCTTATTATTCTGTATTTAAAAAACCATTCTGGAAGTTTTACTTTAAGAAAAATAATTCATTGTCAGGAAATCAAAAGAATGCAGAAGAAATTGATGATGATTCAGCCGATAAAAAAGAATTTCTTTCTGTAAAGAATCTAAAAGTTACCTTTAATTTATTTCGTGGAAAAAAGAGCATAAAAATTTTTGCCGTCCGCGGTGTAAGCTATAAAATGGCTAAAGGTGAAATTCTTGGAATTGTAGGGGAAAGCGGCAGCGGAAAATCTGTTTCTTCAATGGCAATTCCTGCACTTCATGGAGACAATGCAAAAGTAGAAGGCAAAATATTTTTTGAAGGTACTGAATTAACGGCTTTAGATAAAAAAGAGCTCAGAAATTTCCGCGGTAAAAAAATCGGGTACATTTTCCAGGAGCCGGGCCGTTCCTTTGATCCCCTGCAGAACATCGGTTCAGTCTTTGAAGAAACTTTAAGGAACTCAAATCCTGAAATTACAGGAGAAGAATGGGAGGCAAAGACAATAGAACTCCTTAAGGAAGTAGGACTTCCAAATCCAGAAAAACGCCTTAAGAATTTTCCCCACCAGTTTAGCGGCGGTCAGCTTCAGCGCATTTCAATTGCCCTTTCCCTTGCCCAGGACTGCGACCTGTTGATTGCAGACGAGCCTACAACTGCCCTTGATGTTACGATTCA
>JALELH010000008.1 GCA_022768865.1 Spirochaetia bacterium | reverse complement strand
CAAGCAGCTGTGCTGCGCAGGGTTCAGAATGACCCTTTCCCATGTATCGAAAATAAAACGCATAATGTGTATAATGCAGGCCATGGAATACATTGCACAGGATTTGCCAAAAGCCGGAGACACTGTTTTAGTGGGACTTTCAGGCGGAGTTGATTCAACCCTAACCGCCCTTATGCTAAAAAATGCGGGCTGCAAAGTAATAGGCGTTACCATGAGCCTGTGGGACGGCACCGTCATAGAAAAAAACAAGGACAGCAACAGAATAAGGATGAAGGAAGCCTGTTTTGGCCCTGCAGAAGCAGAAAACATCCGCCAGTGCCAGGAATTCTGCCGGCAAAACGGCATTGAATACCACGTTGTAGACGTAAAGCCGGTCTATAAAGAAAAGGTTATTGAATACTTTAAGGCAGAATACCGCAGCGGCCGCACCCCCAACCCGTGCGTAATGTGCAACCAGAACGTAAAGTTCGGTGCCATGCTGGATGCCGTTTCTGCACTTGGAATCAGCTACGACTATTTCTGCACGGGCCACTATGCAAGAATAGTTCAGCCTGCAGAAGGCGTTTTCGGCACAGGCATGCGCCCGTTTATGATAAGCACGGCAACGGATTCCACAAAAGACCAGACATATTTTATCTACAGGGTGAATTCAGACATCCTTGCTAAAGTGCGCTTCCCCTTAGCCGCATTAAAAAAGTCAGAAGTAATTGAACTTGCACAGAAAGCAAAGCTTAAAGCCGCAGACAGAAAAGAAAGCCAGGACTTTGCCGGTGAAGAATACAAGGAAGCACTTTTTGCAGACAAGGCAAGCGTACCCGGGGACATAATAGATTTAGACGGCCACGTTTTAGGGCGGCACAAGGGCATAGAACATTACACCATAGGCCAGCGCCGCGGACTTGGTGTTGCGGCAGCATATCCAATCTATGTTCATTCCATAGACGTAAAGAACAACCTGGTTGTCCTTGCAAAGAATGAAGAGCTTAATTCAAGGGGACTCATTGCAGACGACTTTGTATGGCCTGCCGGTGTTGAACCAAAAGAAGAACTGGAAAGCCTTGTAAAGATACGCCTTGCTTCAAAGCCTGTGCCGTGTAAAATTACAAGATACATCCCCAATGCTGATGACATAACGGAATACAAGGGTCAGCCGTGGAAAATAATCTTTGCAGAAGAACAGCGTGCAGTTGCTCCGGGCCAGTCGGCAGTGCTGTATAAAGACAGCGTAATTATCGGCGGCGGCATAATTTCTAAAGTAATAAAATGACGCTGCAGAAACTTTACAGCTACGTGCGCCAGTGCGTGCAGCAGTTTGACCTGATTCACGACGGAGACAAAATCCTTATAGGCATCTCAGGCGGCAAAGATTCCCTTACCCTATTGTATGCCCTGGCAGGCTTAAGAAAGTTTTTCCCTGCAAGGTTTGAACTTGTTGCGGCAACGGCAGACTTAGGATTCGGTTCCCCCGATTTATCCGCCATAGAAGATTTATGCCGCCAGCTTAATGTTGAATACCACATTATAAAAACAGACATTGCACTTATCTTAAAAGAAAAGGTAAAGAAAGGAACTTACTGCGCCATGTGTGCAAAGCTGCGCAAGGGTGCCATAAATAATTTTGCACGGCAAGCGGGATGCAATAACGTTGCCTATACCCACCACCAGGACGACATGATAGAAACCATGATGCTTTCTTTGATTTTCGAAGGCCAGTTCTATACCTTTGCGCCAAAAACATTTTACAAGGAAAGCGGCATAACCGTAATACGCCCTTTAGTAAACGTTCCTGAAAGTGACATTAAAGGTTTTAAGAATAAATACAGCCTGCCCTGCGTAAAAAACCCCTGCCCATACGACGGCACAACACGCCGGCAATACGTTAAGGAACTTATTGCAAAAATAAACAAAGACAATCCGGGCGTTAAGAAAAAGTTTTACAACGCCATCCTTAAAGACGAAATATACAAATGGGATTAAAGTTTCTTTATGCTTTCGCCTTCTACAAATTCAAAGGGAACATAAAGATGCACGGACTTTTCTGACTTTTCTACAGAACCTAAAAAGACTGCAAGGCCTTTTTCTATCATTTCTTCTTCGTTCTGCCGCACAGTAGATAAACGCGGGCAGTAAAATTCACCAAGGCTAAGGCCGTCAAAACCCGTAACGGAAATATCATCAGGAACTTTAAATCCAAGCTCAGTAAGCTTTCTGATTGTTCCTATTGCCATTACGTCAGACATGGTAAAAATTGCAGTAAAGTCTTTGTTCTTTTTAATCAGCTTTTCCGTAGCAGTAAAGCCGCTTTCCATGGAATATCTTGAAACTTCGTAGGAAGATTCAAAATCAAAAGGCAGGCTGTTTTCTTCCATTGCCTTTAGGAAACCTTTGTAGCGGGCGCAGGTAACTTCAGAATCCATCTTTCCGCCTATAACGCCTATTTTCTTATGGCCCATTTTAATCAGATGGTCCGTAACAAAATACGCTGCCTTTTCATCATCAATGCTTATGCTTGAAAGGAATTCATTGTTTATGGAAGCAGCAGAAGTTGTAATAAGCACGCACGGGACTTTTACACGATTAAAGTCTTCCGTGTATTTTTCTGCCAGGCCGCCAAGGAAAATAAAGCCTGCCGGTTTCTGTTCATAATAAAGGCGGACGGCATTCTTTACTTCGTCATCGTTTTCATCTAAAACAACAACGCTTACTGTATATGGGAGTAGTTCAAGTTTTTTCTGCAGGCATTCAAGAAGTGAATTCAATAAAGGGCTTGAAGAACCTTTTACAACTACGATTATGTTTTTTCTTTCCTGTGACTTAAGGCTTTTTGCATTTGCATTAAGCACGAAATTATATTTTTTAACTACGGCAAGAACTCTTTCACGGGTCTTATTGCTCACGTCAGGGTGATTATTTAAAACCCGCGAAACTGTTCCAATGGCACAGCCGCATTCTTTTGCAATATCCTTAATTGTCATTTTTGCTCCAGTAAAAATATCGCTTAGAACAGCTGGCCAAAACTCAATCAGCCCTTAACGGCCCCGGCTATTACGCCCTTGTTGATATACTTCTGAGATGCAATGTAGAATGCAATAATAGGAATTATTGAAACTACGAGCATTGCCATAAATCCGCCGTAATCTGTAGAACCGTAGGCACCCTGCATTGCAAGCTGGATTGCAACAGGAACTGTCTTATGGTCAGAACCAAGAATAAGGTATGGCAAAAGATAGTCGTTCCAGATCCACATTGCCTGAAGGATTGCAACAGTAATTGCAGTCGGCTTAAGCATAGGGAATACAACCATGAAGTAAGTCTGAAGAGGATTGCAGCCGTCTATCATTGCAGCTTCTTCTACTTCCAGCGGAATGCTCTTTACAAAACCGCAGAACATGAATACTGCAAGGCCTGCACCGAATCCAAGGTATACAAGGATGATTCCGAATACGTTGTCAAAGTAAACGCCTGTAACAACGAAAGTCAATGTAAACATTACCATCTGGAACGGAACAATCATACTGAATACAAAGATGTAATAGAGTATTTTTGTAACCTTGTCCTTTACGCGGACAATATACCATGCTGCCATGGAAGTACACAGGATGATAACGCCAACACCCATAACGCTGATCCATACGGAACGGATAAATGCGTGCAGGAAGCCGGATATGGTCAACCCGTTAATGTAGTTTTCAAGACCAACAAACATGTCTCCCTGCGGCCAGGCAAAAGGATTTGTTGAAACGTAAAGCCTTGATTTGAATGAGTTCATGAAAACAAGAACTATCGGAAAAATAAAAGCAATTGTAAGGATAACAAGAATCAGTGTCCTGATTTTGTCTCCAACGGTATTTGTTCTGTTTGATTCTACCATTACTGTTCAATCTCCTTTGAGTTTGTAAGTCTAAGCTGAAGGAAAGCAATTACTGCAACGATAAGGAAGAAGACAACTGCTTTAGCCTGAGCTACCCCGTGCCAGTTGGCGTTTCTGTTATAGAATGTCTGATAAATATTCAATGCAAGCATTTCAGTTGTTTTTTCAGGAGCACCTGCCGTAAGGGCAAGGTTCTGGTCAAACATCTTAAATGAATTGGACAATGTCAGGAATGTACAGATTGTAATTGATGGCATTACCATTGGTATTTTAATTTTGAATAATGTTCTTAAAGAAGAAGAACCGTCAATTTCTGCGGCTTCAAGAACGTCTGTAGGAATATTCTGCAATCCGGCAATATAAATTACCATCATGTAACCGATAAGCTGCCAGTTAGTAAGGATTACAAGTCCCCAGAAACCATATTTTGTGTTAAATGTAATGTCTTCGCCAAAGTAGCGCAAAAGGACACCGTTAATAAGAAGGTTCCAGATGTAACCTAAAACGATGCCGCCAATTAAGTTTGGCATAAAGAATACAGAACGGAAGAAGTTGGTTCCCCTGATTCCTCTTGTAAGAATCAACGAAAGGGCAAAGGCAAAAACGTTTACAGTAATAATAGAAACAACCGTAAAGATTGATGTAAAGCCCAAAGCATGAATAAATTCGTTGTCTGCTGTAAATGCCTTAATATAGTTCTTGAATCCGACAAATGCAGTAATGTCTGTTACTGTGGTGAACTTTGTAAATGAAAGTCCGATTCCCATTATAAAAGGAACTACAAAGAACAGGGTAAAACAAAGCACTGTAGGCAGAACAAAAACTGGAAAATATCTTTTTATTGGGTTTAGACCCTTTTTCATACTTTTCCTCCGTGGAAAATTAGAGGACCTTTTTTAGAAAATCCTTCTGAAAGTTCTTAGAAAATACGGCAGGTTTAATAGGAGAAAAACCTGCCGTATTTAATTTATTGATGAAGAAAGCTTAAGCTAAACCTATAGCTTACATGTCAGATTCGGTTGCCCAGTCCTTTACTACGCTTGCCTTTACGTCGTCCCAAGTCTTAGAACCCTGTGCATAGCGGAGCAATGAAGCACCGAAGTTGTCCTTGAATGTCTGTGATGGGAACAATGTGAAGTTCCATGCTACAGATGTAATTCCAGGTTTAGACATCCACTTGATGATTTCCTGTGCAAGTGGGTCTGTTGGCTTTTCGTTGTCATCGAATGTGTCGAATGGAGCAATGAAGCCGAGTTTTTCTGTTACGTATTTCTTACCAGTCTTTGAAGAATAGAGCCAGTAGATGAAGTCTGCTGTTGCCTGCTGATCAGCCTTAGATGCCTTCTTGTTGATACAATAGAAGTTTTCTGTTCCGATACAGAGACCCTGTCCTTCTTCACCTGCTACACCAGTGTAGATTGGAAGATATTTTACGTTTTCTGCCTTTACTTTGTTTCCTGTTACACCAGAAATCTGTCCCCATGCCCAGTTTCCGTTCTGAACCATTGCACATTCTTCAAGAGCAAATTCTGCCATAGAATTGTCAACTGTTTTAACACCTACATTTTTTGCAGGAATTACAGAATCGTTAAGGTAAAGGTCGAAGATGTTCTTGAATTCTTTTGCATACTGGAAATTGATTTTCTTTGTTGCATCTGAAGCAAGGTCAATCTTGTTGTTCTTGAATTCGTAGTAAACTGGAACGTTTGCAAGGTGTGTCTGCCATCTCCAGTCTTCACCTGCCTTAAGTGATGTAGAAGCGAATACACCCTTGATTCCAAGAGCCTGTGCGTTCTTCTGCATGTCATCAGCAACTTCTTTAAGTGCAGCAAATGACTTAACTTCGTCCATGCTCTTATACTTTGTTGCTTTTGAAGCAAGTGCAAAGTAAGCATCTGTAATCTTTGCGTTGTAAATGATTCCGTATCCTTCTACAACGTATGGAATACCATAAGCCTTGCCTTTTGATGTTACACAGAGAGACTTGTCTGAAAGATGCTTGTAAAGTTCTGTATTTGAAAGATCAGCACAGTAGTTCTTCCAGCTAGCATATCCGCGTGGTCCGTTAATCTGGAACAATGTTGGTGCCTGCTTTGTAGCCATCTTTGATGTAAGTGTTGATTCGTAAGAGTTGTTTGCAGCTGTTTCAACGATAACTTTTACACCTGTTTCCTTTTCGTATGCTGCAGCCAGTTCCTGGTAAACTGAAGCTACTTCCGGCTTAAAGTTCAAATAGCGAACCTGTCCCTTTTTTGGTGCTGCAAATACTGATGCAGCCATTGTTAATACAGCAAGTGTGCCTGCTACTACTTTTTTCATTTTATCCTCCTAATGAAAAAACAAATATAAAACCAATGAATACTTGGAAACGTTATCGGAAACGTTTCCATTTACATAAAAGAATACACTTTCTTTCAGGAATTGTCAAAATATTTTTTGAATTTACATAAATTTACATTGAATGATACTTTACTTATACATTTTAGTGGATTTTATTTTACTTTTAGAAGAAATATGGAATAAATAAGCCTATCTGAAGTCTTCCAGTTCTACACCTTCAGATTTTACAATAGACTTTAAATGCTCTAATTCTTCTGCAGACGGACGGTAGAATTCTTCCGGCGGGCAAGGCATTCCTATGGCATCATACTTTACGGTTCCCAGCTTGTGGTATGGCAGCAGTTCCATTTTGGCTTTTGGAAGGTTTTCATGGACATAGCGTGCAGACAGACGTATGTTTTCTTCATCGTTATTTACGCCGCCTATTACCGGTATCCGTATTACCGCTTTTGATGGAATTTCTGCAAGGTGAACGATGTTTTCAAGGATACGCTTATTGGATACGCCGGTATATTTTCTGTGCCTGGCATCATCAAACAGCTTAAGGTCCATAAAAATCAGATCCATGCGTTCCAGGATTTTCCTGACTTTTTCAAAGTCAAAATAACCGCATGTTTCCAGTGCCATGGAAATATTCCTGTCATAAAGTGCGGAACTTAAATAATCAAGGAAAGCAGGCTGAGCCGCAGCTTCTCCGCCGGAAAATGTAACGCCGCCACCGCTGTAATGGTAAAATATTTCATCTTTCTGTAAATCTGAAATCATGTCATCTGCATCAGCAAGGCTTACCATTCTGGTTCTTGCACCGGCAGGGCATACCATAGTGCATTTTCCGCATCCGATGCAATGTTCACGGTTCTGGTTCAGGTTGATTCCTATATGTTCCGGACAGACAACGGCACATGCTCCGCACCCCGTGCATTTTTTTTCATACCATCCTGTTAGGACTTTTCCTGACATGCCTTCCGGGTTTGAACACCATTTGCACCGCAAAGGACAGCCTGCCAGAAAAATTGTAGTCCTTATTCCGTTTCCGTCATTTACAGAAAAAGGCTGAAGCTGCATTACATATCCGCTAATTGCCATAAACACACCTTTTTCTAGAACTGTTCGTGCGCATTCCTTGCCATAATGGAATCCTGCATTTCCCTGGAAAGATTTGTAAACTGTGCACTATACCCTGCAACCCTTACAAGCAGGCTCCTGTACTGGTCCGGATTTTCCTGTGCCTTCTTCAGCACTTCATTGGATATGGTATTAAACTGCACATGGAATCCGCCGAGGGCAAAATAACTTTGCAGCATTGCACCAAGATTAGCACGTCCTCTTGGCGTTGCAACAAGGCTGCTGTCCAGACGCAGGTTAAGCAACGTGCCGCCGCTATGCATGTCGTGCTTCATTTTTGCAGCACTTCTTAAGGCAGCAAGGCATGTAGATGTATCTGTTCCCGTTACAGGAGAAACACCTTCATTTATCGGATCTTTTGCATGGCGTCCGTCTGGCGTTGCACCAAGCACTTTTCCTGTAGGAAGATAATTGGATATTCCCATAAAGGCCGTAACAAAATGTGCGCCATAAATATCTTTATAGGCAACAACTTCCTGACGGTAAAAATCAGCAAGGTTTCTGGCAATTACATCCACATAGTCATTGTCGTTTCCATACTTAGGGCATGCAAGTGCTTTCTGCCACAATGATTCATAGCCTTCCCAGTTTGCATTAATTGCATCTATAAGTTCAGAAAGGGTTGTTACCTTATCTTCATATACAAGCTTTTTAATTACCGCAAGGGAATTAGCCGTTACGGAAAGACCGACTCCGGTAAAAACAGGACCGATATTGTATTTTGCACCGCCGTCAACCAGGTCTGCTCCATTCTTCAGGCAATATTCGTTGCAGATTGACATAAAGGGCCTGTGCCCTGTTTCTTTATGAATCTCCTGTGCAGTTACGAGGCTTATTACACCCTGCTTTACCATATAGCGGAACTGTTTCTTCCATGCTTCAACAAGTTCTTCATAGGAAGTGAATGTCTTTGCATCTTTTTCTTCAACAGACACCTGCTTTCCTGTCAGCCTGCTTTTTCCCTGATTAAGTGCAAATTCCAGTGCTGCCGCAAAACTAATTGTGCATGCAGACGTCCATTGAAACGTCTTTCTTGAATGTGGAACAACACAGCCGCAGTTATTCCAGTCCCTTGCATCAATTGGGTCATAGCCTAAATTAGACAGCATCTGGTAGCCCGTCCTGTCACTGTGGATGGCAGGGAATCCGCATCCCGTTGCAACAAGACCTGTAACTGCTTCCATAAATTTTGCCGGACAATCCGGATGAATCCTGCAGCTTAAGGTAGGCTGATGAGTCATAATATCCTTTGTGGCTTCTATTGCTAAATATGAAATTTCATTTGTTGCATCAGAACCATCTACCTTTGTTCCACCGATTGTAAGGTTTTCAAAATTAGTATAGCCAGCAAAAAATCCGGCCGTGTTTTTAGAAATAGTCCATGCCCATTCACTGTATTTAAGCCACAAAAGTTCTATCAGCTCCAGGGCTTCTTTTCTTGTAATCTTTCCTTCTTCTAAATCTTTCTGATAATAAGGAAACATATACTGATCAAAACGGCCTGGATTCCATGCAAGGGGATTTTCAGAAAGAATGCCGCCAAGCTGAACAAACCATACAAACTGCACTGCTTCCCTGAATGTTTCAGGCGGCTGCTCAGGTATGACGGAACAGATACGGGCAATTTCCAGAAGTTCCTTTTTTCTTTGCTCATCCGTTTCTGCAGCTGCCATGTCTTCTGCAAGTTTTGCGTATCTTCTTCCCAATGCAATCATTCCGTCACAGATAAGGATTACTGATTTATAGAATTCAATTTTCTTTCTTTCATCTGCAACAGAAACATCAAGCTTCTTAATGCTTTCTTCTGCATCAGACTTTATTCCGCCAAAGCCCTTCGGCAAAAGGATGTCTATATAATCTGCAGAAATTTCCCCGACGCCGTTTCTCCACTTTGAATCCGTATCAAGAAATCCTGTATCAACTCCGATTATTTTAGTTTCTTCCGGCACCCTTGCAAGAAATGCTTCTTCTACGGAACGGCCTTTCCAGTAAGGGAAAATATTCTTTTTTATAAAGGCAATCTGTTCCGGCGTAACATCATAGGGGTCCTGACTGCGCTGAGGAAAAGTATCAATTTCTTCATTTATCCACTGCCATCCGAATTCCGGAGTAAGGATTGCACATTTACGGTATTCACCGCTTGTTCCGACTATAAGTTCACCTTCCCATATATTGACCGGGAGCTCAAGGCAGGTATCTTTAAACGCCTGAGCCGTCCGCAAAATATGCGGAAGTCCTTCTGTCCGCTGAAAAGACTTTGTCCAGCTCCATGCCCTTTCATAAGAAATATGAGGTCTTGTATTTACGTAATTCTGCCTGATTTTTTCCACTCTTTCTGTTACTGCCATACTTTGCTCCTTTTTTATGCTATATTAAGCTCGTACGCTATAACGTATATTAGTTACAATAAATAAAAAATTCAAGCGTTATAACGCACATAAAGGCAGGTTTAGTTGTAAAAAAAGCACCCGCAAAGCAAAAGAACACCTATTAGGTCGAATATGGGGTTATTAAAAATCAGATTTTTTATAGAAAATTAAACGCCTTTCGGCAGAACCAGGCCTGAAAAAAAGGCTTCCGCACTACGTTTGTGCAGATTTTTTTTCATTCCTGACCCTGCCTACGGCGTTTTTTTAGAGTAGAACATTATATTATTCTGAAACTCAACATTCGACCTAATACTTTAAAATAATAGGATTTTATCGCTTATTTATAGCGGATTACATTGTGAAACACTACCGGCTGATTACTTGGGTTTGCATAACAATGACCTGCATTGCCATTAAAAGAAAATGCCTGCCCTTCATGCAAAGTAAAAACCTGATCATTTACCGTCATCTCCAAAGTTCCTTCCAGAACAACAATATATTCTTTATCTACGTTTGTATGCGGTATGGAAGCATGACGTCCCTGCGGTTCAATAATAATTTTGTAATAATCAAGGCCTGAAACAGGGTCAAAGGGAAAAATATTGAACAGAAGCATTCCGTCTTCTGCCTGAGATACCGGTTCAATTTCATCTATATTTACAATCTTTGATTCCGTTTCTGTATTTGAAATAAGGTGAGAAAAAGAAACTTTAAGTCCTGTAGATATTTTCCAGAGCGTTAAAACCGTTGGTGCAGATTCGCCGCGTTCTATCTGCCCAAGCATTGCCTTTGATACTCCCGTCAGTTTTGCAGCCGTATCAAGGCTTAAATTCATTTCCTTCCTTATGTTTTTTAATGTTGCTCCGATATCCATTGAAATATGTTCCACTTTATTTATGACCTCCGGTGGTCAGATGTTCTTATAATGATAAAACAAATCAGCAGTTTAAGGAATTACTCAATACAATTTGAAAGGCTTAACATTTTACTTAACATTTTTAATTCAATTTTTTGAATTAAAAGAATCATAAAAATTGGTTCTAATTATCTTTTCTGAATCAGACAAGCCATTTTTTTCTTTTATATCGGATTTAAATTCGTTTAAAAGATTTTCTTTTTCAGGTATTGTTCTCATAGTATGTCCTTTTAACTCTATTTTACCACAATCTAATTCGATATGTCGAGTTAAAATTAAGGTTTAATTCGGTTATCAAGTTAAAAACCGAGTTAAAATCAATTTTCTGATAAAATTTTAAATTTACCATAACATATTTTTGATTTTTTTAAGTTTATTCGGAATAATCAGTTTTAACTTTTCGGACACAAGCAAAAGTTTTAAATACCCGGCAGCACCATATTGCTTTGATATCTAATATTGCAGTATCTGTTTTTAGTTTATTATCTTTAAAGAAAACAATTAGCCAATTTTCGAACGGACTACAACAACCTACACAGTTTTGTAAAAAATGCTTTAAAGTAAAAAAAAGAAGTTAAGTCATATATAAACTTAACTTCTCATAAATAATATGGGCCATACGTCCGCTTCGCTACCGTTTGGCCTATTGGAAATTATTTACGTAACGTTTCTCACTGCGTTACGAAACGTTTGGGCCATCTTGGATTTGAACCAAGGACCAAGGGATTATGAGTCCGTCAAAAACTTGACCCAACTATTATCTACAAAGTAAGTAATGGTTAAAATCATCACTATATGTAATATTATTACACGGTTTTCCAAAAAAAGCAAGAATTATATTATTATAAGTGTTACCCAGTATCATCAATTTTTGGTGTAATCTTTGGGGTAATGCTTGGTGCTGCTTTCAGTGTAACTCCGCTCCAACAGACTGCTCCGTCAAGCCGTCGCAGACTGTTTCCGCTCCGCACGGTCTTATAATCTCTGAGGCAAAAAAAGGAGTAGCAAACAGACAGCTCGCTCATTCCGCGGCGCTTCGTTTCGCTTCATTCGCTCCCAGACTGTTTGCATATACTGGAAAGCTCGCAGGAAGCGAAGCAAGAGGGCAAAACACGCGGGCATTGTGAAAGCAAAGCGAGAAGCAATGCAAGCACAGGCAGGCCAGTCGCTCCAGGAACGGCTAGCAAAAAAAATGGAGCAAAGCAGTTCGCCGCTCCTTCCGCTTTGTGTCCTGCCTGTTTCCGCGAGAAGCAATCGTTGCAGAGTGACGCTTTTTGCACGCCGCCAGTTTTTCCGGCTCTCCAAGAATTTTCGGTAAAAGAAAAATCGGTCGCGTTCCAGTCGCAACTTAAAACTGCGGGCACGCAAAAGTGTTCCCCCTTTCCCCCCGCCGCGGGGCATCCCCCTTTTCCCCCTTCGTAAAAAATAAAGAATGTTATTGAACCGCTCTTGGGGGGCAAGGGGGCACCCTTTTGCTCAACATTACAGTTGTCCCGCTTTTTTAGATGCTCAATTGGTTCTACAAGTGGCGGCTGTGGGGATATTCTTTCGTATGTGAAGTATTGCCTCAA
>JALELH010000101.1 GCA_022768865.1 Spirochaetia bacterium | reverse complement strand
ACACAATCAAAGCCGCCATTCTTAAACACGGCCGCAAACTGTTTGTCCCAGTCAAAGACGTTTACCTTGCGCTGTTCTTCCATGCCAAAAAGGGTTAAGTCCTTGTCTGCGTAAAAGTCACTGCCAATAAGGCTGTTGCCGCACTTAATGTTGCCGCTCATGTCCGGCAATATCTTGCCGCCCGTCATGTCAGACCCTTTAAACAAATCGTTGGCAATTCCTGAAAGTGCCTTGCCTTCGTTTTCAAGGAGCTTTAAGAAAAGGGAAAGTTTTGTAACTTCCACCGCCTGTGCGTCTATGTCTACGCCGTAAATGTTGTTTACTAAGATGCGCTTTTTTTCTTCTACGCTCAGCTTGTATTCCTTTGTGCGTGCGTCCTTATAGATTACGCCCTTCTTTTCTGCCTTTGCACGGTTTTTGTCCGTATCGTAATAGTTTAAGTGAAAGTCCAGCAGATACTGGTATGCACCGATTAAAAAAGAACCGGACCCGCAGGCAGGGTCCACAAAGTGCATGGCGGCAACTTCTTCCGGAGTCTTGCCTTCTATCTTTTTGCCGATGGTGTTTTTAACAATGTATTTTACGATGTAAGTTGGCGTGTAATAGACTCCCCCTGCCTTCTGCACTTCCGGCTTTTCTACGACTTCTACGCTGTGTCCGTTTTTGGTCTTGCGGCTAAAGCGGATTATCTTGCCTAAAAAGCGCTCATAGATTGAACCAAGGATTTCTACCGGCAGAACGCTGAATTCATACTGGCAGATGGGGTAATAAAGTGCGTTTATAATTGTAATTAAGGTTTTGTCCTGCAGGTTAAGGCCGTCAGTAAAGCTGTCCTTCTTGAACAGGCCGGAATTGAACTTCTGGTCTGCATTGTCAAAAAGTGTCTTCAGTTTTTCATAGATGCCTGCCTTGCTTTCTGCAATGTTTTTTAAGGTGTCGTAGGATTCTATTTCCTTGTCTTCGCAGATGCGCAAAAACAATATGCGGTCTATTATTTTCTGCACGCTGCCCGTCAAGTTGAATTCGTCAATTTCCGTGTTGTGCAGTGCAATGTCTTCTGCAAGGAGCGTGCGCCAGTCTTCTATCATGGCAAGGATGTCGTTGTCTACGCTGGCAGTTCCTTTTTTGTCTTTTGCACTTTCAAAGTATGTATCAAAGTCTCCGTGGCTTACGGCTTCGTAGCTGAACTTTCTGTATAGTTCTTCAAACTTTTCTGCATACTGGTCAAAGGTAAAATATTCTATGCGGGCAGTTCCTGCGCTGTCTTTTGCACTTGGCTTTATGCGCGTGTCGTATACGGCAAATTCCTGAAAGTCCGTAAGGATTGCAACGGGCATTTTTGCAGAATAGGCATAGCGGCGCACCTGCAGGGCCGGTTCCGGGTTCTGCTTTAAGTCTACGCTTGGCTGTTTTGCTTCTACATAGATTTTGCGCATTCCGCAGCAACAAAGTGTATAGTCCGGGTGCTTTGTGCGCTCCCCTACCTGTATTCTGTCTTCCGGTATTACATCCCTGTAGTCAGGACGCAGCCCCTGTTCGTTTTTTACGTCCCACTGCAGGCATTCAAGGAAAGGGTCTATAAACTGGGCGCGGGTCTGGGCTTCGTTGAATTCCTTGCTCATAAAGTAACTTTTATTTGCAGCAAAGGTATCTATTAAAGACTGAACTTTGGCCTTGCGCTGTTTCATTGACATTGCTTTAGAAAGAATCATAAATGCTCTCCTGATTTTTTGCTTTATTCTACTATATATATGGCTTTTTTGCTATTTAAGTTTAACCCGGCGGCAGAAAAACATGGCATTTTCTTGCTTTTCCGCCGGCAAACAATATAAGCCACGGTATAAGGTGTCTATAAGGAGGCTTTCAGGGGTATTAGTTCGTAGCTACGAAGGGTATTAGTTCGTAGCTACGAAGGGTATTAGTACGTAGCTACGAAGGGTATTAGTACGTAGCTACGAGGGGTATTAGTTCGCGGCTACGAGGGGTATTAGTTCGTGCTTTCCGCACATGGTAGTACGTGCTTGCCGCACATGGTAGTACGTGCTTGCCGCACATGCCGTCTAACCCAGAAAGGTGGGACCATTCTAGCCAGAAAGGTAGTACCGTTCTGGCTT